>DATHBC010000880.1:0-4752 GCA_035296345.1 Pyrinomonadaceae bacterium
TCCTGCGCGCTTTCGGCGATAACGCGTAATTTCGCCCGAAATTTAAATGCAGTCGGCTGAACTAAAATTTATTTCGACTGATAATCTTGACGCGAGGGCGCGGTTTGCAATAACTTAACTAAAAGCTTTACCGGTTCCGCATTCCAGATTTAAAGATTCGATTCCAAATTTGGGATGCGGAATTTTTAATTTGAAATAGATTTTGAATAAATGCAAACCGTATATAAATGCAAAATGCAAAGTGCAGAATGCAAAATAGAAGGATTTAATTTTGAATCTTGATTCCTGATATTTTGCACTTTGCACTTTGCATTTTGCATTATTAACTTATGGACAATCGCATTCATCGGGAAATAATCGGCGGGCATCTGCTGGTTATCGGCGGCGCTGAAGATAAATACAACGAGCGTCGCATCTTACGAAAGTTTCTGGAATTGGCGGGCGGCGAGGAGGCGAATATTTTAATCGTTCCCGTCTCGTCGGATTTCCCGGAGTTTGCGGCGGACGTTTACGTGCAGGCTTTTCGTCGCCTGGGCGTCGCCAACCCGCGCGTTTTGCGGGCGACCTCGCGGCAGGACGTGGTTTCGGCTGACCCGGACGCCGCGCTCGAAGGCATCGACGGCGTTTTTATGACGGGCGGCGACCAGATGCGCCTGGCTTCAATCCTGGGCGGCACATTGTTCGCCCAGAAGCTGCGTCAGAAAGTTGCCGAAACCGACCTCGTGCTGGCGGGCACGAGCGCGGGCGCGGCGGCGATGTCGACGGCGATGATTGTGCGCGGCGAAGCGACCTCGCACCCGCACAAAAATTCCGTCCGCATCTCGCCCGGCTTGGGTTTTTTAAAAAACATCATCATCGACCAGCATTTCACCGAGCGCGGGCGCATCAGCCGTTTGATTACCGCCGTCAGCTACAATCCTTATAATCTCGGCATCGGCATCGACGAAAACACGGCGATTATTTTAAATAAAGAAGGAATGCTGGAAGTTTTCGGCGAGGGCACGGCGACGATTGTCGACGGCTCGCAGATAATCTACAACGAAATCGCCGAAGTCGGTGAATTTCAACCGTATTCGGTCTGCGGCATCCAGATTCACATTCTGCGCGACGGCTTGATTTACGACTATTTCGGTCGCCAGCCGCTGCCGATACCGAACGAATTTTTATTGCCCGATATTGAATGAATAAAAGAGTTCGGCATTAACGGGAAAATATGCCCGCGAAATAAGGCGAAAGAACATGAAAAAAAGAAAAAGCGCATTACATTTCGCACCCTTTGGCGCGCGGGCGCGGGCTGAATCTTTGTCCGTTTATGCGATTAATTAAAGAAATGTAATTTTCCGAACACTTGAAAGCACGGCGTTTATTATAAAATCGAAAAATAGACATTTTATGAAAATCCTGGAAATCAGAACACTGCGCGGCGCAAATTACTGGAGCGGATACTGGAAACGCCTCATTATTATGAGGCTCGACATCGGCGAATACGAGGAAAAACCGACCGATAAAATTCCCGGTTTTTACGAAACCGTCTCGGAAGCGATGCCGAGCCTCGTTTCACACGGCTGCAGCTATCAGGAAGAAGGCGGATTTTTGCGGCGCGTCAGGGAAGGCACGTGGGCGGGTCACGTTATCGAGCATTTCGCGCTCGAATTGCAGACGCTTGCCGGAATGGACGTCGGTTACGGCAGAACGCGCGAGACGGGCGAGTATGGCATCTACAACGTCGTTTTCGCCTATTACGAAGAAGAAGTCGGTCGCTACGCCGCGCGCGCCTCCGTGCGTCTTTTTCTCGATATTGCCGAGGGAAAGACGGTTGACGAAATCAAGCACGGAATCGCCGTCAGCGTGCAGGAAATGCGCGAACTACGCGAGGAAGTCCGGTTCGGTCCCTCGACCGGCTCGATTGTCGAAGAAGCCGAATCGCGCGGCATCCCGTACATTCGCCTGAATGACCAGTCGCTCGTCCAGCTCGGCTACGGCGTTCACCAGCAGCGCATACAGGCGACGGTGACCGCCAAAACGAATATGATTGCGGTCGAAATCGCGGGCGATAAAAGCGCGACGAAAAAACTTTTGGGCGATATGGGCGTGCCCGTGCCGAAAGGCGTGCGGATTCGCTCGGAAGCCGAGATTGAAGACGCGGTTGAAACGGTCGGTTTTCCGTGCGTCGTGAAACCTCTGGACGCCAATCACGGCAAGGGCGCGACCGTCGGGTTGACGACCTTAAAACAAGTCCGCGAAGCCTTCAAGGTGGCGCAGTATTATTCAAATTCCCCGCGCAAATACGTCATTATCGAACGGCAGCTCATCGGCGAAGATTTTCGCGCCCTGGTCGTCAATAATCAACTGGTCGCGGTCGCCGAAAGAACTCCGGCGCACGTCGTCGGCGACGGCGAGAGCACCATCGCGCAGCTCATAGACAGAGTCAACCACGACCCGCGGCGCGGTTACGGGCACGAAAAAGTCCTGACGCAAATCATCGTCGACGACCAGACCAAAGAGCTTCTGCGGGCGAAAGATTACACGCTGGCGACGATTTTAAACAAGGGCGAAAAGCTGGTTTTAAAGACGACGGCGAACATTTCCACCGGCGGCACGGCGATTGACCGCACCGACGACGTGCATCCGGAAAACGTCTTTTTGTTTGAACGCATCGCGCAGATTATCGGGCTGGATATTGCCGGCGTCGACGTTATCGCGCCGGATATTTCCACGCCTCTGCGCGAAAACGGCGGCGGCATTATCGAAGTTAACGCCGCGCCCGGCTTTCGGATGCACCTTTCGCCGTCGGACGGCATCGGGCGCAACGTCGCCGAGCACGTCGTCGATATGCTTTTCCCGCCGGGCAGACCGTATCGCATCCCGATTTTTTCGATTACCGGCACGAACGGCAAGACGACCGTCACGCGCTTTATCGCGCACATCTTAAAAAACAGCGGCTGCACGGTCGGTTTCACGACGACCGACGGCACGTATATCGGCAACAACCTGATTGTTTCGGGCGACAACACGGGTCCGGTTTCGGCGCAGCTCGTTTTGAAAGACCCGACGGTCGACGTCGCCGTTCTGGAAACGGCGCGCGGCGGAATCATTCGCTCCGGCTTGGGCTTTGACCATTCGGACATCGGCGTCGTGACGAATATCGCCGCCGACCACCTGGGCTTGAAAGACGTCAATACGCTCGAAGATTTGGCGCGCGTCAAGTCCGTCGTGCCGCGCTCGGTTTCCAAACGCGGCTACGCCGTTTTAAACGCCGAGGACGACCACGTTTTCGAGATGCGAAAGATGGTCGAAGGCAACGTCGCGCTGTTTTCCATGGACGAGCACAACGAGCGCGTCCAGCAGCACGCCGAAGACGGCGGACTTTCCTGCGTTTACGAAAACGGCTACATCACGCTTTTAAAAGGCAGATGGAAAGTGCGCGTCGAAAAAGTGACGAACGTGCCGATAACCTTCGGCGGGCGCGCCGGTTTTATGATTCAGAACGCGCTGGCGGCGACGCTCGCCTGTTTCGTTCACGGCGTCGCCGTCGAAGATATTCGCAACGGACTTTCGACCTTTACCGCCGGAACGGCGCAGACGCCCGGACGCCTGAACTTTATCGAAATCGGCAATTTCACCGTTTTGATGGACTACGCGCACAACCCGGCGGGCTTGCAGGCGCTGATGAAATTTGTCGCCAAGCTGCCGTATAAGCATCGCACCGTCATCGTCAACGGCACGGGCGACCGCCGCGACGAGGACATCCGCGAGATGGGCAAAATCTGCGCCGAAAATTTCGAGCGCGTCATCATCCGGCGCGGCAATTACCTGCGCGGGCGCGATGAAAACGATATGTATAAACTTTTGAAAGAGGGAATCGGCTCCGACGGCAATACGCCGGACGTGCAAATCATTCCGGAAAGCGACGACGCGATTCGCCACGCTCTGGAAAAAGCCCGCCCGGGCGAGCTCATCGTCGCGCTCGGCGACCGCGTCCGCGAGGACATCGAAATGATTAAGAAATTCCGCGACGAGATGAACCCGATTGCGGCGATTGATTAGAATTTCAATCTTTAAAATTCGGAGCTCGCTTTTGTCCGGGCGAACTCCGAACAATTATTCCGTGATTTTAATCGAATCCATTTCGTCTTTGCTGAATTTATTTCGTCGATAAACGGCGAAGAACGGGAGAAATACGGCTAGAATCAACAAGGCTGCGCAGCTTATTCCAAAAAATTGCTGCATCATTAAAGCTTGTCTGCCAGCGCAGTTTTTCGGAATTGGAAATCTGATTAACTCCGTGCAGTTTTGCAGCCCTTTCATCACATAATCGGAAAGCCGGAAGCAAAAGCCCGCGAGAAATATTATCGCCAGAGATATTGCTGCAATTCGAGTCAGATTCATAAACTGCACAAATAAAAAGGGTTATTCATCTCGATTTTATCGCGCGCGGAAAGGTTATTTATAAATCTCCGTGACAATTTCACCTTCAGCCGTCACAAAGCCGCGATACATTCCCTCGGAATTAAACGGCAGGGCGACGTTTCCCTGTGAATCGACGGCAATCAAGCCGCCTTCGCCGCCGATTTCGGTGAGGTGTTCGATGGTTTCGCGCGCCGCTTCCGCCAATCCGAGATTTTTATATTTCATCCGCGCCGCCACGTCGTAGGCGGTCACGCCGAGCATGAAAAATTCGCCGTGCCCGGTGCAGGAAACGGCGCACGAACGGTTATCGGCATAAGTTCCCGAGCCGACGAGGGGCGTGTC
>DATHBC010000881.1:0-4616 GCA_035296345.1 Pyrinomonadaceae bacterium
CTGTTTGGTTGTTGAGGTATCCAAGTCAGACAAGTTGCCTTAGCTGATTGTATAAAAGAAAAAGCTGAAGTATGAATTATAAAACTTCAGCTTTTTCCGATTTAGGTTTTATATCAGCAGTCTCGTCAACACTCAAAAACAAGAAGGATTATTCTCGCCTCTACAAATGTAGACGCCGACATTTAAAGCGAATCCGCCACTCAATTTCGCCGATTAATTTATTTTCTGCCACTGGTTTGCCGTAATCCGGTGGTCGCCCCAGGCGAAGGGCGTCTGGGCGTTGTTTGCCGAAAGGCGGATTGCCACGAGCGAGCCGTAGCCGTCTCCGGTTTTCGGGTCGACCCACCATCCGGCGCTCGCGTCCCAGACTTTGACTTCATTTTCGCCGACGGCAATCGCGCAGCCTTCGTGATAAATCAAATCCCGGTCGATCCAGCGCAGTTCCGTCGGGTCGCCGTCGCTCCAACTGCACGACCACTGAGTGGTCGCCACCTGCGAAAACCTTTGGACGAGCTGCACGCGATAGCTTTTTACGCCGCGCGCGGTGAAAATTTCGTGCGCCAGCGCAGCCAGCGCGCCGCAGTCCAGAGTGTGGCGGCGGACGGCTTCGCACCAGTAAATCGGGAAGTTCGAAGCGCCCCAGTTAAATTTTTGTCTGAGCCAGCGCGGTCCGGCGTAGAGGCTGCCGCCGCCAAGCTCGGAAAAATCCGTCGCCGTTATCCACTCGCGGGCGATTTCGCAGCACATCTGCCCGTGATGCGAGATTTGCGACGGATACCATTCGCGCCATTTTTCGAAAACCTCAGCCGTCGCTTTCGCTAAACCGAGACCGTTTGCTGCTGCTGCTGTGTCTGTAATATTCGTTTCGTTTGCTGCTGTCGTCGTTTGTTGATTAACCGCGTCCAAATACATAACTCATACTCCTATCGTAAGCTCCGGCATCGCAGAAGACGAGAATGTCGCCGACCTGCGCGTTTTCGGGCAATTCAACGTTTGAGGCAACGATGTCGTGCTCCATGCAAAGTCTGCCTAAAAGCTGCGTTTTACCTCGGTTTAAAGATTTCCAGTCGCCGTTTTTCGTGTCCTGACACAAAATCCGGTGCGGGTAGAAAAAATACATCGGAAGCTCGGCAATCGAGCCGTCCACGACGACCTCGCGCGCGTCGCCGAAAGCGTTGCGGATTTCCAGAATCTGCATCGCCACCGCCATCGAAGGCTGCGCCAGCGCCTTGCCCGGCTCGGAAAAAATCTGTTTCACGTTCGGCAGAAAGTCCGGAATCATCTCGATTGCCTTGCGGAATTTCTCGCCCGAATTTTTCTGCAAATCCTCCGGGAACCAGCCGCCGCCGACGTCGAGGATTTCAATCAGGCGACCCGACAAAGCTTCTATCGAGCCGCACCAGCGCAGCACCGATTCGAACAGATGCCACCACTGCTTAACGCCGACGTTGCTGCTCGCCATATGGAAATGCACGCCGAAACGGCACTGTTTCGGAATGCGCCGAATGGTTTCGACCAGCGCCTGAAACGTTTCCGGCGTGTCAATCGCGATGCCGAAACGCGAGCGGATGTTCGGCGTTCTGAGCCGCACGCCGAGATACTGCGTCTTTAATTCGCCCGCTTCGATGCCCGCGATGACGCGGTTCAATTCTTCAATCGAATCGCAGAAGACCGTGAAAAACGACGCGTCGGTTAAAACTTCGCGCTGCCACCATTTGGCGGGACCGTTCAAAATTATTTGTTCCGGCTTGAAGCCGACCGACAGAGCCTTTTTCACTTCCAGAAGGCTGATGGCTTCGGCGTAGAAACCGGACTTAAGGGCTAGTTTTATCAATCGCTTGTCCGGGTTGGTCTTGATGCTGTAGGCGTTGTTGACCTTGATTTGGTCGGTGCTCAAATCGTCGGCGAGCTCTCCGGCTTTCTGAAAATATTCTTTCGCCGTGTTTTTCAGAAACAGGCTCGCCGGCGTCTGCATCTGCGAGAAATCCAGCCCTTTCAAATCGTCGATAAACGTCGGCGGAATCGTCGCCGTCTGATTTGCCGCGCCGTTCGAGCTGATGTTTTCATTCGCCTCCTGCCCGTGCTCGAATTCGAGCTTGTGCAGGCGATTGGCAAACTGTAGAAGCCCGGACGGATGCTTGAGCGAATGCCCGATTCTGCCGCCCAGCGGTTCGGGCAGCGGCGGCAGCGGAAATTCCGGGCGGACGGGAACTTCCAGCACGACGCGCGTAAATTCTTCGCCCGTCGCGACCGTTTCCTGCGCCGGGATGCGGGTTGCGCCCTCGATGAGGCTTCCCGGAATATTGCGCCCGGTAATCGTCGAGCCGTGAATCCAAGCCGGAAAACGCGGATTCCATTCGAGCAGCCACAGTTGATTATCGGCGTCGCGCACCATTTCGAGTTCCGCGCCGCCCGTCCATTTTATTTTTTTGATAATTTCCCGCAACGGCGCGGAGATTTCTTCCGGCACGTCCGAAACGTCGCCCGCCCACGTCTTGCTCATTTCCGTCAAATCGCGCTTGCGCATGCGGACGCAATCGAGCAATTCGCCCTCGTAAGCCGAAATCGTGACTGATTCCTCGTAGCCGGAAACGTGCGCCTGCAAAAACAGTTTTTCCGTCGCCCACGCGCTCGAAAGCACGTTTCGCATTTCCTCGAAATGCGCCCAGCTCAAGATTCTGACCGCTTCGTAATAAGGACCTTTGAGCCAGACTTTCCAATCGTGCTCGCGGCAAAAGGCGTGCAAATCCCAATCGGAAATCTCGGTCGTCACAAAAGTCGGGATTTTAACGGGCAGCCCCGCGTGCGCCGGAATCGCCGGTTTACCGACCTGATTCATTGCCGCCAGCGGCGGCGTCAGCAGATTCGGATGACCTTCCGGAAAGAGATTCGCCAGCCACAGGATTTCCAAATCGATGCTGGAAACCCAAAGCCCGCCTTCGTCCAGAACTTTTTTGATTTCGGCGGCGTGCGTCGTCAGATTCAATTCATCCCACGGGCGCTGGAGCCAGATTTCGTCGAAATCCAGCCAGTGAATGCCCGAACAGCGATTCGAGTATTCGACGCCGATGAGCTTTGCCTGCGGGTAAGCCGCGCGGATTGAGCGGGCGATGCCGATGCCCGGCTGCGGGTTCGTTCCTGAGTAAAGTCCGCTGATATAAATCTTCATAATTTCCCTAGTTCGCGATAGTCTCGATATAAAATTTTCTAACCTTCTGCTGCTGCTCCTTCTGTTGCTACAGTCGCCCAATACGACGGCGTCGATGCCAGGTTAAATTCCGGTTTCGGAATTTTCGCACGGAATTCGTCGGTAAATATGCCGTCCACGCGGATGCTGAATGAAAGCCCGTCGCTCGCGTCGCTGCCGTGAAACTGGTTGACCGAATCGAACCAGGCGCTGTGAGAGTCGACGTATTTCTTTTCGCCCGTGTGATAATTGAACATATAAAACGGCTTTTTCTTGTTTGTCCGAAACCAGATGAATTCGTGACAGACGTCGGTTTCGACGTGGTCGCGGTGCGCCGGAACCTCGCGCGCCGCATCGTCATACATAATCAGCATTCTGCCGGTCGCCTGAAACGGCAGAGTGCGTATAAAATCCATCAAAAGCATAAATTCGTTTGCCGCCTCGGTCGGATGCCAAAGCTCGGTTTTATCCAAATCGAAATAGCTGTCCGGCTGCTCGGAATAAGCCAGATAAATCATCCGCGAGCCGGGACGGTCGGGAATCTTATCGTCCAGCTTGTAAGGACCGGTATAAAACTTGTAATCTTCCCGCGCGTTCAGGCGGCGCTTGATTCTCTGCAGAATGTAACCGTCAAGTGAGCGCAGGCGGTCGACGTCTATAAATTCGTCAAACGATTTATAGCTCGGATAAGCAATGCGCGGGTCAACCGGCTCGAAAACGAGCGTGTCTTCAGCCAGTTTCTTCTCGTCGAGAATCTCTGCGCCGCCGTTCGCTCCGGTTTCTTCGCCTGCTGCTGATGCTGCTGTTGCCATAGTTTTAATTTCCATTTCTGCTTTATTCATAAAAATTTTTTTTCATAACTATCCTTACTATCCTTTTTGCGCCGCTCCTTGTTCGAGACAAGCCCAGAGCGCCGACGTCGATGCCGGATTTGTTTCCGGCTGCGGAATTTTCGCGCGGAATCGGTCGTCGAACTTGCCGTCCACGCGGATGCTGAACGATAAGCCGTCGATTGGCTCGCTGCCGTGAAACTGGTTGACGGCGTCAAACCACGCGCTGTAGGATTCGACGTATTTCTTCTCGTTCGTCTTATGATTTAAAACGTAGAAAGGCTTGATTAAATTCGTCCGAAACCAGATAAATTCGTTGCAGGTTTCCGTCTCCAGATGGTCGCGGTGCGCGGGCACTTCCTTTCCGGCATTATCGTAAATAATCAGGATTCTGCCCGTTTCTCTAAACGGCAGAGTCGCGATAAAATCCATCAGAGCGGCAAATTCTTCCGCCGCTTCGGTCGGCTCCCAAAGTCCTGTTTTATCGAGGTTGATGTAATCGTAATCGGTTCCCGGCTTGGTGCGCGAGAGCCAGATTTCGCGCACGCCCGGCTGATACGGCATCTCGTCGTCCAGCCGGTGAAGGTTGAGAAAATAAT
>DATHBC010000882.1:0-2190 GCA_035296345.1 Pyrinomonadaceae bacterium
TTATCGGTTTCAAATCTTGAATCCTGAATCCCGAATCCTGAATTATTTAACCTTGCGAAAAAGTTCCGATTTGGCTGATGGTGTAATCCTGCATCGTCAGCATTTCGTCCAGAATGTCGAGCATCCGCGCCGCTTTATCCAGTTCGGCGGCGGCGCGCGTGATTTGGGCGCGGTCCAATTCGCGCGGCTCGGAAATCACTTCCAGAAAGCTTTCGCGGTCTTCATCGCCGCCGCCGTGGTTATTGCCGCTGCCGCCGTTTGATTCGTCGTGCCGCTCGCGCAGAAACCGCGCCAGCCGGCGCATTCTCTCGCGCTGTTTGGTCAGCATTTTGCGCATAATCGTGCGGCGCGCCTGCGGCGACAGGTGGCGCAGAAATTCGCTGTTGCCCGGCGGCGCGCTCAAAGCGCCGGTCATCGTCGGGCGCAAATCCAGACCGAGCAGACGGTCGGTCGCCGAAGCGCCGCCGAGCGTGGTCAATTGCCGCGCGGCTTCGAGCTGCGTTTCGTCGCGCCCGGTCACGGCATCCGGCAAAATCTTTTGTCCCGGCGGCAGATTCGGCGTATCGACGGTCGCCTGCGTTCCGGTCGGCTGACCGACGGGAAATTCAGCCTGATTGGTTTTTACGCTCGTCTGCGAAACGCGCGGCGCATCGCGCTCGTTAATCTGATTTTGCGCCGGATTGTTAACCTCGCCGCCTCGATTTACGTTTTTGATTTCCGCCATAACTTTTTGTGAGTACTGAGTGGAAAGTACTGAGTACTGAGTTTATGCTTTTTACTCAGTACTCAGTACTCAGCACTCAGTACTTTTTAAACTTCCGCCCGCTCTTCCGCCAGCGTATAAACCCATTGCAGGACGACGGCGACGGCTTCGTAAAGCTCTTCGGGAATTTCATCGTCGGCGTCGAATTCGTAAAGCGCGCGCGCCAGCGGCACGTCGCGCCGCATCGGCACGCCCGCTTCGCTCGCCAGTTGGCGTATCTGCGCCGCCATCAAATCCGCGCCTTTCGCCGTAATGACGGGCGCTTCGCTTTCGCCTCGGTCGTATTTCAAAGCGACGGCGAGATGCGTCGGGTTGGTCACGACGACGTCCGCCTCGCGAACTGCCAGAGCCATACTCTGCGATAAAATCTCGCGATGCAGATAGCGGCGCTGGGCTTTTATCTGCGGGTTTCCATCGGTTTCCTTGTATTCCTCTTTGATTTCGTGCTTGGTCATCATCAAATCGCGGCGGTGCAGCAATTTTTGCAGAAAAAAGTCCGCGCCGCCCAGGATTAGAAACGCCAAGCCGATTTTCAACCCGATTTCCAGAACCAGCGAAAAAGTGTAATGAGCCGCCACGTCCGCCGGTTTATCAATCAGCCGCACGATGTCCTCGCGCGCGCCCCACAAAACGTACCCGGCGACGACAGCCGTAATCGTCATTTTCAGAACGGTTTTGCCGAGCTCGATATACGGGCGCGCCTTCAGGAATTTCTGCTTGAAATTCTCCGCCGGATTCAGCTTTTCAAATTTCGGCGAGATAGCTTCGAAAGAGAAAACCGAGCCGACCTGCAAATAATTGCTCAAAACCGCAAAAACGACGACGACCAGAAACAGCGGCATTAAAACCCAGAAAAAAGCGGTCATTCCCTGCCAGAGAAAATCGTAAAGCACCTGATTCGTCAAATCGCCTTTAAAACCGGCGGCAAATTCGATTTGGTCTTTGACCGAAGCCTGCAAAACGCCGCCGATAAAACCGCCGAGCAGCCAGACGACCGCGACCGCCGCCAGCATCAAGAGCGCCGAAGACAAATCCTGACTTTTCGCGACCTGACCTTTTTTCCGCGCGTCGCGCAGGCGTTTCTCGGTTGGTTTTTCGGTTTTTTCTCCGGAAGAACTCGACATAATCTAAAACGAAATTTCCAGCCCGTTTTCTTTCAGTTTGGTTATCGGCGGAAACCGCCCGTTCGCTGCAAACAATTTAAGCGATTTACCGCCGAAAACGAAAAGTTTGTTCAATTCTCCGATGCTTACAAGTATAATACATTCTGGATTTCTTTTGACAATAGTTTCGAATAAATAAAAATCCGCGAGGCTTTGGAAAAGCCGATACAACGGCGACTTTTTTCGCGCCGGCCAAAACGTCTGAGGAGGTGGAAACCCATGTTCAGTAAAAATAATTTTTTCGCCGTCGCCTTGACCGTCGTT
>DATHBC010000883.1:0-1971 GCA_035296345.1 Pyrinomonadaceae bacterium
CGGAGGCTTCGGCGAGCTTGTCCCGCGGGCGGCTAAAAATACGGGCGAAACTTATCTGGCTCTGCCTCCGGGTTTTGAATACAACGTTATCGGCAAAGTCGGAAGCATGATGGCGGACAACAACAAAACGCCGCGCGCGCACGACGGGATGGCGGCTTTCAAAGTCGGCGGCGAGCTGCGTCTCATTCGCAATCACGAGGTGACGAACGGGCGCGTGCCGCAAAAAGATGCGGCAATCGGCGCGAATCCTTACGACGAAACCGTGGCGGGCGGCACGACGACGCTCATCGTCAATCCGAAAACGCACGAGCTGGTGCGCGATTTCGTCAGCCTGAGCGGAACTTTAATCAACTGCGCGGGCGGCAGAACGCCGTGGGGAAGCTGGATTTCGTGCGAGGAAACGACGCTCGGGCAAACCGTCAGAACAAACTCCAGAGGCGTGAAACTGGGCGGTTACCCGAAACCGCACGGTTATTGCTTCGAGGTTTTCGCCTCGGCAAATTCGAGCGTCACGCCGACGCCTCTAAAAGCGATGGGACGCTTCGTGCACGAAGCCGTCGCCGTCGATAAAAAATCCGGCATCGTGTACCTGACCGAGGATTACAATCCGTGCGGGTTTTATCGTTTTCTGCCGAAGCGAAACAAACGCCTCGCCGAGGGCGGAACGCTGCAAATATTGAAAATCAAGGACAAAAACAATTTCGACACGCGCAGCGGGCAGAAAGCGGGAATGACCTGGACGGCGAGCTGGGCGACGATTGACAATCCCGACCCGATTGAAGCGGACGTTGACGAATTGGCGGTTTACAAACAGGGAAAGGAGAAAGGGGCGGCGATTTTCGCCCGTCTCGAAGGCTGCTACGCCGACCCGCGGGGCGGCAGAATTTATTTCACATCGACCAGCGGCGGCAGCAACAAAGGCGGTCAAATCTGGCTGTATGAGCCGACCGGAAAAGATGAAGGACGCCTGACGCTGGTTTTCGAATCGCCGAGCCGCGACGTTCTAGATATGCCCGACAATATCTGCCTGAAACCGAAAAGCGATTTGCTTTTTATCTGCGAAGACAGCGATTACGTCGGCGAAGGCGGAACGCCGCACAACTTTATCCGCATTTTAACGCCGAACGGGAAAATGGCGGATTTTGCGAAAAACATCACGCCGAAATTTATTCAGAGCGAGTTTGCCGGCACGACTTTTTCCAAAGACGGCAAAACCTTATTCTTCAACCTGCAAATCGTCGGCGCGACTTTCGCCGTCTGGGGCGATTGGGATAAGTTTAAGGTTTAAGGTTCAAAATTCAGGGTTCAAGGTTTCGGATAAAAACCTTGAACCTTAAACCTTAAACTTTGAACTGTTTTTAGCCTGCGGTTTCAAACAAAGCCAGAATTTGCTTGCCTTCGCCGGAGCGCGGGTCGATCGTGCGCAGGTGCTTGCGACCCTGCATTTCCCAGATTGCCGTCACGCTGCCTTCTTTTTCGACCGCGTGATAAGAAATATCTTCGGCATTTTCCGCGCTTTCGCCTGCCGCTACTGCTGCCGCCGCCGCTGCCGCTGCCGTCGCTTCTTTTTCGGCGGCGGTCGGCTCGATAATTTCTATTGCGCCGGCTGCCGCTGCGCTGTTTTCAGTTTCTGCCATTTAAATCCTCTCTTAAAATTATTATTCTTAAATTATTTTGATTAAGCAAATTTTGTCATAGCCCGGTTGCTCGCGCAAGTTTTAAGCTTCAAATTGATTTGAAAAAGTTTTTCTTCGCCGCGGCTTAATAAATCCCTGTCGAATGTATTTTCCATTAATTTATTTTTCCGTTTTTCACCGCGATAATTTCCGCCGCGATGCTGACGGCGATTTCTTCGGGCGTTCGGCTGTTTATCGGCAGACCGATTGGCGTGCGGATTCGGTTTAATTTTTCTTCGGAAAAGCCTTCTCTCTTCAAATTTTTAAGCAGCGTCGCCATTTTCCCCAGACTGCC
>DATHBC010000884.1:0-5178 GCA_035296345.1 Pyrinomonadaceae bacterium
GTCCGAATTTTTGCCATTGATTTCCTTTTTTTACCAAAGGCGGCTGCAAAAATTTGTATAAAACCTTTAATAAATATTTTGGACGAGGAAAACCAAAATGCTGTTGTTGCTGTTCTGGTCAAACGCTTACCAACCGCAAATTGTGATCGTCTCCCTCATCCGCACTCACGATAGGAAACTTTCGCTTTGAAAGTCTTGAAAGTTACGTGAAAGTTCGTTTGAAATTTTTATGAAAGACTTTTCAAATACGTTATGAGCAATAAAACACTACTCTTTTTCAAATTCGACGATTTCCATCTCGACGTCGACGAGCGATGTCTGACGTTTCAGAATGAGCCCGTTTCGCTGACTCCGAAGGCTTTTCAGACCCTGGTCGTCTTGCTGCGCAATCGCGGAAAAGTGGTTGAGAAAGAATATTTTCTCAACGAAGTCTGGGCGGATACCTTTGTCGAGGAATCGACGCTGGCGCAAAATATTCTGACCCTCAGAAAAACTCTCAGCCGCTTTCAGAAGGACAAAGAATTTATCGTCACGGTTCCGCGCCGCGGTTATCAGTTTGTCGGCGACGTGCAGGAAATCGCGGGCGTTGATGAAGAAATAATCGTCGTTGAAAAACGCACGCGCACGCACCTCATCGCCGAGCAGCGCGAAATTCACGATTCAATAGAGACGAATCCGGGCACAAGCTCGGACAAGCTCGCGGTAAATTCCCGCCGGTCGCTTTTAAGAAACGGTTTTTCATTGCGCGGCGCGCTTTCCGTCGGCTTGCTGGTTTTACTGGCTTTTACAATCGGGTATTTCGCGGCTTTCGGCTTTGGGTGGAACCGGAGTTTTGCCGAATCGCAATTTAAGAAATTTCGCGTCGATACGATTGTCGCCGATGCGGACATCCGAAACTCGGCGATTTCCCCGAACGGAAAGCACCTCGCGCTCGTTCAGGTTAAAAACGGCGTTCAATCCCTGTATCTGCGGCAAATCGAAAACGGCAATACCGCCGAGATTGTTCCGCGAATCAACGGGAAATTTATCGGCGCGGTTTTCTCGCCGCGCGACGAGCAGATTTATTATTCCGTAAATGAAACGCTCGAACCGAACCAGCCTGCCGTCTCGACGCTCTACAAAGTTTCGGTTCTCGGCGGCGCTTCGCGCGAAATTCTCCGCGACATCGACAGCCCGGTGGCGATTTCGCCCGACGAAAGCCGTCTCGCATTCGTTCGCCGCAGCGCTGAGAGTAAAGAAACGGCGTTGATACTTGCGGATATTGAAGGCAAAAACGAGCGGAGCCTGGCGGTTCACCAATCGGAAAGCGGATTTACAAACGGCGGCGTTTCCTTCTCGCCGGACGGAAAATTACTTTCCGCGACCGTTTTTCAGCCTGAAAACAACCGGACATTTGTTCAGGTCGCGGTCGTCGATGCCGAATCCGGCGAGCAAAAAATCGTTTCACGCGAAAATTGGATTTCGGCGGGTCAAACCGTCTGGCTCAGAGACGGCAGCGGAATTCTCACGGTCGCTTACGGGGCAAAGTCGCCGAGCCTGAATGACGAGCTTTGGGTCGTTTCGTATCCCGAAGGCAAATCCCGGTTCGTAACCAACGGCATCAACGGAAACTACGGAATCAGCTTAAACGCCGCGACAAATTCAGTCGTCGCCGTAGAATCGAATAAATTTGCCTGTTTCCTGACCGCTTCGGTCGATAATCTATATAAAAATACTCACGTTTTAACGACAATCTCGGATGAAAGCCCGCTGCCCTTCGGCGCGGATTGGACAAACGACGGAAGAATCGTATATTCCGCCACGGACGACGGAAACGCGGACATTTTCACCATCAGCGAGGACGGCAGCGAGCGAAAACAACTGACTTCGGACGCCAGCGCGGAAATCTCGCCGAAGCTTTCCGCCGACGGTCGCTTTTTGATATTTATGTCGAATCGCACCGGGCAGATGGACGTTTGGCGAGCGGACGCGAACGGAACGAATACAAAGCAGCTAACCACGAACGGGAATGTTAAAGACTCGATAATCTCGCCTGACGGCGAGACGGTTTTTTATCTGGTTCAGGATTCTGAAAGCATGGTCGAAACGCTCTGGCGGGTTTCGATTAACGGTGAAAATCCGATAAAGCTGACCGACCGGACGACGCGCTCGCCGCGTATTTCGCCCGACGGGAAAACGATTGCCTGTTATATTTCGAATCCCGAAACGCGGGCGATGATGCTCGCTCTTGTTTCAGCCGAAACGGGCGAAGTCTTAAAATATCCGGCGACTCCGCAAAACGACTCGATTCCTTTTCTCGATTGGTCAAAAGACGGGGAAAATCTGTTTGTCGTGCTGCAGCGGGGAAAACCTTTCAGTCTCTGGAAGCTTCCTCTAAACGGCAGCCAGCCCGAGCAATTACGCGAATGGGAAAACGATGCGATTTTCAGGCTGGCGATTTCCCGAAACGGCGAAAGAGTTTTTTATGAAGTAGGAAACCAATTAAACAGCGTGGTGCAGTTTCAAAGCCTGGATTCGGACGGCAAGTCCGGCTCCGGCAGCTTTTGGACACTCTGATAAATTGGTTGATTATATTAGTAAATATCGGCGTCCGTAAATAACGGAAAGAATTTTCGGTCAGTGAAATTTCACATTCGAATAAATTCAGCAATTTTTTGCCGTTCAACGGGTAATGTGTTTGAATTTTGAAAAACCTGTCATTCAAAAATAAATTTCCGAAAAAAAAGCCGGACGATTTTCCATCCGTCCGGCTTTTTCACTTTCGCATTTTTCAGGCGAAGATTTTAGAAATTGTGTTTCATTCCTTCCTGGAAAGCCGACACGCCGACATTGAATAAACCGCCGCCGCCTATTTCGGGCGAAGTCGTGAACAAAACCAAATAATAATTATCCGGCAGGCGCAGAAGAACCGTTCGGACGCCGCCGGCTGCACCGTCCGACCACGCGACGAGAGGCATTTTGAAGTTGTCGCTAATCCACTTGTTGCCGGTTGCGCTTGACCAAACCAGACGGTCGTTTGCCGGCATCTGGTCGTTATACATAGCGTTGCGTCCCGCTTCGGTAACGACTAAATCAGTTTGGCTGAAATGGGCGACGTAGTTGGCAAAATCGCGCGCCGAAGTAAAATAACCGCCCACGGCGACGCAGTGTCCGATTGCCTCCTTCATACTGTAGAACTCGCCGCCGCCTTGGGCTTGTTTGTTCGGATAGCTGTATGCAGCCGTGTCTTTTACTTCTTTTTTCGGGTCGCAGGTGGCGTTGAATCTCGGCGACATTTTGTTCCAGATGCGCTCGCGCATCAGCGCGTCCATGCGCAAGCCGAGCCTGTCGCGCACGAACTTGTCGGCGTCGGTCGCCGACATTCCGCTGGTGGATATATCCAAATCGTAATTCAAATTATGATACTCGATCAGCGGCAAAAGGTAGCTGCCGAGCGTAAAATTCATATTCGCATAATCGCGCTTATCGTAAAGGTCGGGATTAAATTGATTTTTGAGCTGTGACAGAAAAGTTCCGTCCGTTTTTGTGTCTTTCCATCCCCTGTCAAAACCCGAACGATGCTGGAGAAGCTGGCGAAACTTAATCCTTCGCTGCGTAATGCCGTTCTCGAACGGACCGGGAATCTGATTGAGCCAAACCTTCGGTAACTCAGCCCAAATCACTCTGTCTAAATTCGCCTGCAAGCCGTTCTTTTTATAATCCGAATCGGTTTTCGCGGCGGGTTTTTCAAACAGATTAATCATCGCCGTTCCCGACATAAATTTTATCAGGCTGCCGACGTTCTGCGGCGTCGAAGTGGTCATGTCCATATTGCCGTCGCTTCCCGTGCGAGCCTTTCCGCCCGCGCCTTCGGCGGCGATTTTGCCGTCCTTAATCAGCACGTATTGATAGCCCATCACTTTCGACTCGACCTGATTTTTGATCGAAGCGTTGAACAGTTCTTTTTTGAACGTAATGACTTTGTCTCCGACCCTAACCTGCGCGCCCGCGCCGGTAATCAAGCTGAACAAAATCGTAAAAGCGAGTAAAAATTTTCCGTGTTTCATATATATTCCCCTGTAAATAATTTCGTGCGAAAGTTTCGCCTCAACTATGAATGCGAAAGTTCCGCGCAAAACCTATCACTCGCCTGCATAAATTTTTTATTCTCCCTGATTGTGTTGAATTCAGGAGCTGCTTCACAATCATCAGAAGAAGCGATGAAGCAATATGTCAAAAATCAAGGCGTTTTAACAGAAAGCAGTCAACGCCGACTGTTTTAATACCGCGTCAGCTTGCTGCACGGAAAATTTATTTCACGATAGTTTAGTTCTCCTGGTATTTTTTACTTTTTTTATAAAGTATATTCCTAAAGCAATAAGAACCGAGTAAATTATCATCGGCAATGCGAATAGAATAAATAACGACACCTCCGTATCCTGTCCCCTTTTTGGGGGCAGCAGGATAATTACAGGTAATAAATAGAATAAATATGCAAAACCTCCCCAAATCGCGCCAAAGATTTGCGGCAAAGCGAAAGCTAATGCACAAAACACAGACTGTATTGACAAAGCAATAAAAAAATATTTGATAAAATAGCGCATATTTATTTCACCCTCATCTCAATATTTAAGATATTCGCTTTCTGCTGCAAAGCTAAAGGACTTGCCAGATAAGAATTTTTGACTCCCGCGGCAATATCTCCTTCAATATCCGCCAACTGATTATATGGGAAACCTACATCAACCATAGAGAAGCGCCAAACATCATATTCTATTCCCGCGCCCCAGCCTTTGGGCGTACAGCCGCACTTGATTTCATTTGCAAACCTGACCATTGCCGCAAAAGTGTATTTTGCCATTCGTAGAGTTTTAAATTTGTCGGTAGACGCTTTATCTGTAGCATGTGTACCGAATTTTCCGCCTAAAAGCCAACTCACGGGAGTATGTCCCCAAGTGGAATTTGTAAAACCTTCATGACTGAACGTGTCCTGTAGATGATGCAGATAACGTCCAAATACAAATCCGCTTTTTGACATTTTAGCGTTGCTCCAAAGTAAATCCGACCCTACGCCCGGCAGAGCTTCTTCATGGAGAGCGTGAAAGATTTTATTTTGAGCTAATTGCTTATAATCCGTTCCTCCGGTAAGAGACCATCCCGCGCCCGGCAGGTAGCCGGCGTCTTCATCCGTATGCTGAT
>DATHBC010000885.1:0-11301 GCA_035296345.1 Pyrinomonadaceae bacterium
CTATTTTTATAAATAATGCTCAATTTTGCCATTCAGATCGCGCGCGAAGCCGGTCAGGTTCTGCTCGAAAAATTCGGGCGAAAAATCCAGGTCTCGAAAAAAGGCGACATTAATCTGGTGACGGAAGCCGACCTTGCTTCCGAGCGTTTAATCGTCGAAAGAATCCGCAGTTATTACCCGCGCCATTCGATTCTGGCTGAAGAATCGGGCGAGACGGTCGCCGTTATCGAAGGCGAAAACCGTTGGAAATGGATTATCGACCCTTTGGACGGCACGACGAATTACGCGCACGGCTACCCGTGTTTCTGCGTCACGCTCGCGCTCGAACACGAAGGCGAAATCGTCATCGGCGTGACTTACGACCCGACGCGCGACGAGCTTTTCGCCGCCGAAAAAGGCGAGGGCGCGAGCCTGAACGGCAGAAAAATCCGCGTCTCCGAAACCGAACAGCTCAGCGAAGCGTTAATCGTGACCGGTTTCCCATACGATTTCGCGCAGCGCAATAATTTCGCGCAGCATTTAAACGATTTTCTGCTGCAGTCCAGGGGCGTCCGGCGCGACGGTTCGGCGGCGATTGATATGGCGTATGTCGCCTGCGGTCGTTTCGACGGTTTTTGGGAAGAAGGCTTGAATCCGTGGGACGTCGCCGCGGGACTTCTGCTGATCCACGAGGCGGGCGGGCGCGTTTCTTATTACGACGACACGACTTTCAGCATCTACGCCGCGCCGATTTGCGCCAGCAACGGCTTGATTCACGCGCAAATGTTGGAAGTTTTAAAAAACAAGCCTGTTTGAAATCCCGGAAAATTTTGCTTTCAACGGTTGAGACGGCGCGGGCGGAAATCTGCCGCATACAAATCAAGGGTAAAAAGTTGCGTTAATAAGAAAGTAGCTGTTTCCGCCTTGGCGTCTATTGATTTGTTGGGCGGCGCGTTTGTTAAAACCTTCTGTCATTTTGGAGAAACTTCGCCGCCACCGGTTTTAACTTCCTTCAACGGCGCATCTTCAAATCCTCGGATAAGTTCGCCATTCTCCCAAAACGCTTTGTCAATGTACCAATCCCCGTCTTCTTGGACAAGTTCATAAATGATTTTGACACCTGAGGGGACAAGCGGAACTGTTTCAACTTTAGTTCGATTAGTGCCGGGAGTAGAAATTTCTTTTAGGATTTTGGATTCACCGTCCGCCACAGAAACTTCAAAACCCGCAATACGGCTGGCGGCAGTCAAACAATCTTCGGCTTTCTTACAGCCTTCAGGCTCTCGATTATTTAATTTCGTCTGAAGCACTCGCTTTGAATAATAACGATTAATTCCGACAAAATCGCTTTGAACTAACTTGCTCTGATATTGGGAAACTCTCTCGCTTGGACTCGCCTCGCAGGATTTGCTGTTTTGCGCTTCGACCGCCGGATTGCTGCTGCAAGCTCCACAAAGAAATGCAGAAAGTAAAGAAACGAATAGAATGAATTTTGTATTTATCATAAAGCAAATTCTCAATGTCACAAGAAGCCGCCCAACGTTTGAGATGACGTGGGGCAAAACACCGCGCAAGCCGAGAAAGAAAACAACGTCCGTGTTTCGCCCTCGCGTCCATTGAATTGTTCGACGGCGCGTTTAATGACAACGATTTGTAATAACATCAGAACTCGCTTCCTTCCACGAAGCAAAATTGCGCTCAAAATTTTCCCTAACCTTGAAAACAAAATCGTGGTCAAATCTTTGTGCTACTTCTGCATCGTCCATATACGGCACTCGAACTCGATATTCACCTCGCGCTCTTGAAAGGTCAACGCCATATCTCACAAATGTATGAGGCGGAATTTCCTTGAAAGGAATCACGGCATCCCATCTTCCGCTCGCATCCTCGAAACTTTGAGCATCGGGAGCTTTGTAATCAATCAGATGAAGTCCCAACTGTATATTTGCATCTTTGTATTCTTTCCAATAATCGACACGCTGAAATCTCGCAAAAATCGGACGTTCAGTTTGGTTTTCAAGTATAAATACAGACCTTTTACCGGCGCACTCAAGAAAGCGGAAAGTAACTTGACCTTCGGGCAGCATAACCAGCGATTCGATTGTTTGTTGTGTGCTTACGCTTTGACTCGGTAAGTAATAAAAAGCGAACCAAGCAGAAAAAGCCGCAACTCCAAGCGCGAAAGTTGAAATGGCTGTGATAAGACGAAAACTGTATTTCATAAATCTTGCCCCAAGTATTTAGACACCTGTTAGCTGGAAATGTTCCGAAGTTCAGCGAAGCCGTCGAACTTTGTATTATACGGAATTAAATTCGGCGTAATTAATTATGCCGGATTCCTAAAACATTTTCACTCTACTATTTGCCTTAAAATCTTCGGAAAAAAGCCGAATTTAACATATTACAGGTTTTTGATTTAGTAAAAGTTTTTTTGTCGCCTTTTATTCTAAGCCTGCCGAATCGCTTCAATCATCTCGCGGACGGCTTGCTCCAAGCCGACGAAAATCGAGCGGGAAACGATATTGTGACCGATGTTGAACTCGGAGATTTCGGGCATTCGGGCGAGCGCGGCGATGTTTCGGTAGGTTAAGCCGTGCCCGGCGGCGACGACCAAGCCGAGTTCGCGGGCGTGTTGCGAGGCGCGTCTGATGCGTTCGAGTTCGGTGTTAGCGCGCTCCAAGCCTTCGCCGTGGGCGGATTTTGCGCCGAGCGTCAGTTCGGCGTATTCGGCGGTGCAGATTTCGATTTGCTGCGCTCCGGCGCGGCGCGCGGCTTCGATTTGTTTTAAATCCGGGTCGATGAAAACGCTCGTAAAAATATCAGCCTCGCGCAGTTTATCGACCGCCGCGCGCACGTTTTCAAAATTATTTTCCACGTCCAAGCCGCCTTCGGTCGTGATTTCCATGCGGTTTTCCGGCACGAGCGAAACGGCGTCCGGCAAAGTCATGACGGCTATCGAAAGCATCTCCATCGTCGTCGCCATCTCGACGTTCAGATAAGTCGTCACGGCTTCGCGCAAAAGCCGTATGTCGCGGTCCTGAATATGGCGGCGGTCCTGGCGGATGTGAACCGTGATGCCGTGCGCGCCTGCTTTTTCGCAGATGACGGCGGCGGCGACGATGCTCGGCTCGATGGTTTTGCGGGCTTCGCGGACGGTGGCGACGTGGTCGATGTTGACGTTTAGTTTAGCGGTCATATGACTTTTAATTTATTTTAAATTATTTAACCACAAAGACGCGAAAGACACAAAGGAAATTTAACGGGATTGACAGGATGAGCGGGATAAAGAAAATTTGAGATGTAATGATTTGATTTTTTATCCTGTATATCCTGTTAAATTTTTCTCTATCCCGCGAAACTTTAGCGGTAAATTTATTGCAAATCGTAAACGCCGCGTCTGGCGTGGCGGCGAATTTGCGTGAGCTCGTGCATCATGCGGCGCGTGTCGCGGACGACGCTCACCTTCGAGCCTTCGACGTTGTTCCAGCGCACGGGAATTTCTCGCAGGCGCAATTTATGGTAATTGGCGACGAACAAAAATTCGACGTCAAAGCCGAAACGGTCAATCTGCATTACTTCGAGCAGCGGTCGGAATTTCTTCATATTAAAAGCTTTAAAGCCGCACTGCGTGTCGGAGAAAGGCAAGCCGGACATTTTTCTGATAATCAGGTTGACGACTTTTCCGCCCTGCTCGCGCCGCCACGGCTGGTGCGTGCCGATGAGGCTGCGGTCGATGGCGCGCGAGCCGAAAGCCACATCGCATTCGCCCGATTCGATAGGCTCGACGAGCTTCGGCGTTTCTTCAATCGGCGTCGATAAATCGGCGTCGCTAAACAGGGCGATGTCGTATTTCGCCTCTAAAAGCCCGGTTTTGACGGCGTAGCCTTTGCCCCGGTTTTTTTCGTAGCGCACGATTTTCGATTCCAGCGCGGGAAATTCCGCAAAAGCCTTTTCGGCGACCTCAGCCGTGTTGTCTTTCGAGCCGTCGTCGACGACGATTAATTCGGCGTTTAAATTCCGCTTTCGGACGTAAGCTAAAATCTGACGCAGCGTGCCACCCAGGCGTTCCGCTTCATCGTAGGCGGGAATGACTATAGAAAGCGAGTTTTTCATTATAGTTATAGAAATTAAAAGTTTATTGATACCAGATAAATTTATTTTCAACAAATACAGTGCGGGCAAAACCCTTTTCGAGACACTGCATCTAATCAATTTCGCAGGACTTTTCACTATCTCGCAAAAGTCGGATTATGGTATTATTTCCGAGAGGTCAAGGAAGGGGAAACAATCGAGCAGCCATGAGCAGGAAATTTTTAATCACCGCAATTTTTATTGTTTTAACCGGCGCGCTGCTGGGCGGAATCTTCGGCAAGCTGCCCGCGCGGATGTCGGCTGTCACCGGCGGCTCGGTCACCGCCGAAAAAATCAGCGGCGATTATCGCGAGGCAATCGAAGCCATCAGCAGCAATTACGTCACGAAAATCGACCACGAGAAAGTTTCGGAAAGCTCGATTCAGGGCATGCTCTGGACGCTCGACCCGCATTCGTCGTTTTTTACGCGCGACGAGTTTCGCAAGCTTTACGAAGACCAGTCTTCAAAATTTTTCGGCATCGGCGTTTCGATTTTGCAGCATCGCGACGGCGTCTACGTGCAGTCAATCGTGCCGAACACGCCCGCCGAAAAAGCCGGTTTGCGTTACGGCGACCGTTTTCTGGAAGTCGACGGAAAAGACGCCAAAGCGTGGACCAGCGCGGAAGTCTCGAAAAACGTGCGCGGCGAGCGCGGCACGCCCGTGAAAATCAAAATCGAGCGCGCCGGTCAGGAAAAGCCTCAGGATTTTGAAATCACGCGCGACGCCGTTCCGTATCCTTCGATTCGCAATTATTTTCTCGTCCGCGACGACGTCGGCTACATCGGCTTGACGGGCGGCTTTCAGGAAACGACCGCCGCCGAGCTTGACCAGGCGATGGCGGATTTGAAAAAACAGGGCATGAAACAGCTCGTTCTGGATTTGCGAAACAATCCGGGCGGGCTTCTGCCGCAGGCGGTCGAGGTCGTCAGCCATTTTATCGAGCGCGGTCAGACGGTCGTTTCCGTTAAGGGACGCTCGCGCTACGCCAAAAGCGAAGAATTGCGCTCGGTCGGCAGCAAAACGGAAAATTTTCCGCTCGTCGTTCTGATAAACGGCGGCTCGGCTTCGGCTTCGGAAATCGTCGCCGGAGCGATTCAGGATTACGGGCGCGGATTAGTCGTCGGAACGGACAGCTTCGGCAAGGGCTTGGTGCAGAGAGTCTTCAATCTGCCTCTGGGAACGGGCTTGACCCTGACGACGGCGCGTTATTACACGCCTTTCGGACGCTCTTTGCAGAGAGATTATTCGACCGGCTCGATTTACGATTATTACACGCATCACGGCGACGATAATAACGCCAACGGCAGCGGCGGCGCGAAGCCGACGCCCGACGCCGAGCCGAAGCCGCAGGGAAATCCGGTGACGACGGCGGGCGGACGGGTTTTTTACGGCGGTCAGGGAATTACGCCCGATTTAAACGCGGCGGCGCTGCCGTTTACGAGCCTGCGTTTTCGCCTCAATGAAGCCGCGTTTTTCTTTACGCGCCAGCTTATCGCCGGAAAAATCGAAGGCTTGGAAAATTATCGCGTCGACCGCCAGCGGTTTAACCAGACGCTTAAACCGGAAGATTTTCAGATTAACGACAAACTGCTCGACGCTTTCCGCGCTTTCGTCGCCAGGGATAAAGCCAGCGGCTTGACGGCGGAAAACGTCAACAGCCAGCTCGACTACGCCAAATCGCGGCTGCGCGAGGAAATCGCCACCGCAAATTATTCGAGCGAAGCCGGGCAGCAGGTTCTGCTGGAAGTCGACCCGCAGGTTATAAAAGCCATCGACGCGCTGCCCGAAGCGAGAAAGTTAGCCGAAAGCGTCAAAACCGACAGGCAAATCGGGTAAATAAAATGATAATCGAGAAACCGCGAACGATAAATTGCAAGGCAGAATTTGCAATTTATCGTTCGCGGCTCTGCGCGCGTCAATATTTCGAAATCTTTTCGCCCATTCGTCTTGACCGGCACAGTTAAATTTATGAAACGTTTCAGTCCTTACTTTTTTATTTGTTTTATCTTTTTCCTGCTTGTGCTTTCTTCAGCGCCGCCGCAGCGGGTTTTCGCCAAAACCGATTGGATAAGCGTTCGCTCGAAAAATTTTACGCTCATCGGCGACGCGGGCGAAAAGGACATCCGGCGCGCCGGCGCGCGGCTCGAACAGTTTCGCGAGTCGATTAAGCAGATTTTTCCCAAGACGAATCTGGACAAGCCTATCCCGACGACCGTCTATGTTTTTTCTTCGCACTCGGCGTTCAGGCAGTTTAAACCGCGCCGCAACGGGCAGATTGTGGATTCGGTCGCCGGTTTTTTCGTCGAGGGACGCGAGAATGTTTTGATTGCGCTGACCGAAGAACAAAGAACCGCGAATCCTTACGAGGTGATTTTTCACGAGTACCAGCATTATGTTCTGGACAATAATTTCGACGACCCGCCGCTCTGGCTCAACGAAGGTTTAGCCGAATTTTACAGCCAGTTTAAAGTTGAAGAACAAAAGCAGAAAGTCATCATCGGCGCGCCGATTGCGCGTCACGTTTACACTCTGCGCGAAAGGAATATGATTCCGCTGCGCACGCTTTTCGGCGTCAATCACCGCTCGAAAGAATACACGGAAACGGGCAAAATCGGGATTTTTTACGCGCAATCGTGGGCTTTGGTTCACTACCTGATGCTCGGCAATGAAACCCGGCGCGTGCCGCAGTTTACAAATTTTCTAGCCAATCTGAACAGCGGCACGCCCGTCGAGGAAAACTTCGTCAAATCTTTCGGCGTCAGTTTTGAGGAAATGGAAAAAGAGCTGCGCAATTACGTCGGCAAATTCAGATTTCCGGTCGCCGAATATACTTTTACCGGCGGACAATTAAATGTTGAAAAAGAAATGCAGAGCCGCCCGATGCCGGAAGCCGAAAAGGAATTCGAGCTCGGAAAATTGCTTTTTCACCTGCGCGAATTGGAAGAAGCGGAAAAACGTTTCACGAAATCCGTCGCGCTGGACGCGAACTTCGCTCCGGCGCGCGCGTGGCTCGGTTTGGTTCTGACCCTGCGAAATAATCTTCCCGCGGCTGAAGAACACCTGTCGCAAGCCGTCAGGCTCGACGCCAATTATTATCTGGCGCACGTTTTTCAAGGCGATTTCTTCGCCGCGCGCCAAAAGCCCGACGAAGCCGTCGCCGCTTACCAGCGAGCCGTTGCGCTGAGTCCGAACTCGCCGCGAAATTATGTTTCGCTCGCCTATTATCTGAGCGTTCTGGGCAGAAACGAAGAAGCGTCGCGCTACTACAACCGCGCGATTCGCCTCGCGCCGCGTGAGGCGAGAATTTTTCTTTCGTCGAGCTCCGTCGGCTTGCGGATGCGGAGCGGAATGCTTGCGGCTTTGCAGGCGCAGAGCTATCTGCGGCTTCAGGGCTGGGACGAAGAATCTTCGCCGTATGCCGCTTTAATCGCTTATTTCGGCTGGCGAATAGAGAAACGCGCCGCCGATATGAACAGAATTTTAAAGGCGAGTCTCGAAAAATTTGATAAAACAAGCTGGTCGTATATGATTTTCCGTTATCTGAACCGGGAAATTTCCGCCGAAGAGCTTTTAAAATCAGCCGACAATCAAAATAAACAGACTGAAGCGCGCGCTTACATCGGTCTGGATTTATCGCTGGACGGCAAAACCGAGGAAGCTCTCCCTTATTTTAAATGGGTAAAAGAAAACGGAAATTCGAGCTTTCTCGAATACGGCTACAGCGTCGCGGAATTGGAGAGAATCGAAAAACAAGCCGCGACGCCGAATTAGAAGCCGGTTTTTTGTTTTGAGAAATCTCAATCGACGGCGCGCAGGATAAAACATTTCAGATAATAAGTTTCCGGCATTCCGACCAGAACGGGATGGTCGGCGCTCTGCGCGCGCTTTTCGATGAGATGCACGCGCCGTCTGGCGTCACGCGCCGCTTCTTCGATGGTTTCCAGAAACAAATCTTCCGTCATATGAAACGAGCAGCTGCACGTCGCCAGAACGCCGTTTTTATTCAGCAGCTTCAAGGCGCGCAGGTTGATTTCCTTGTAGCCGCGCGCCGCCGATTTTAAAACGGCGCGGCTTTTGACGAAAGCGGGCGGGTCGAGCACGACGGTGTCGAATTTTTCGCCGCGCGCCTCGAAATCGCGCAGCGCGTCGAAAACGTTTGCCGTCTGAAACCGGATGTTGGAAATTTCGTTTAACTGCGCGTTGCGCCGCGCCAGATTCAGGGCGTCTTCGGAAATATCAACCGCCAGAACGCTCTCGCAAGCTCCGGCGAGATTCAGGGCAAAGCCGCCGTTAAACGTAAAACAATCGAGCCCGCGCCCGAAGGCGTGACGACGCATCGCCGCGTGATTTTCGCGCTGGTCTAAAAAAGAGCCGGTTTTCTGCCCGCCGAGCGGCGAGACGTAAAATTTTACGCCGTCCTGATTGATGACGATTTCGTCGGGCGCTTCGCCATATAAAACGCCCGTTTTCATCTCCAGATTTTCGCGCTGCCGCACCTTGACGTCGTTTCGCTCGATAATCGCTCGCGGCTCGAATTCTTCGCGCAGGATTTCCGCAAAGGTTTCCTTCAATTTTTCCGTGCCCTGCGAGAGCGTCTGGACGACGAAAACGCCCGCGTAATCGTCGACAATCAAGGACGGAATCAAATCGCCTTCCGAATAAATAAGGCGCTGCGCGTTTGTCCTTTGTTCTTCGCCCTTTGTCGCTCGGCGTCGGGCTGCTTCGGCGATTCGGGTTTTCCAGAATGTTCTATCGACAACTTCGTCTTTGGTCGTGAAAATTCGCAGCGTGATTTCCGACGAATCGCTGTAGAAGGCTTTGCCGACAAAGTTGCGGGCTTCGTCGTAAACCGAGACGACCGCGCCGCCTTCGGCTTCGGCTCTGACGACGTCGCTTCGATAAATCCAGAGGTGACCGCCGCGAATGCGCCGCGCGCCTTTTTTATTGACGAAAACTTTCGACATTTTTTAAATTTAACCAATCAGAAGATATTTCGCCAAGCCGCACAAGCCGCCCGCGACGACGACGAGCAAAACGTCCGCTTTCAGAAAATACAACGCGATAAAAGCCAGAGCCGCCAAACCCGCGCCGAAAAGATTTATTTGCGAATCCGGAAAAATCACGGTCGCGCCGAACGTCAGCGCCAGGTTCAGTATCACGCCGACGACCGCCGCCGTCACGCCCGACAGCGCCGAAGTCAGATTCGAGTTGTTTCGCAGCCGTTCGATATACGGCGCGCCGATAAAAATAAAAAAGAACGACGGCAGAAACGTCACGTAAGTCGCCAGCAGCGCGCAAACGGTCGCGTGAAAAGTTTGATTCATTTCGCCCGGCGGATTATTCCAGCCGGTCATAAAGCCTATAAACTGCAAAACCATAATCAAAGGTCCGGGCGTGGTTTCCGCCAGCGCCAGACCGTCGACCGCCTGCGCCGCCGTAATCCAGCCCGCGCTGACGACCGCCTGATTCACATAGGCGAGCACGGCATACGCGCCGCCGAAGGTGACAAACGCCGCCTGCGTAAAAAAAAGATAGGTTTTAACCGGAAAGCTGCCCGCGCCGAAGACGAAAAAAACGGCGAGAAACGGCAGGAGCCAGAGAAGAAAACAGACGAGAATGATTTTCAAGGTGCGGTAGCCGGTCTTCCGTCCTGCATCTTCGGCTGTCGATTGTTCCGTTGCGTCGCCGTTTTTATTTCTGGATTTCAGAAAAATAATTCCCAGAATCGCCGCGCCGAGAACGATAAGCGGAAAGGGAATTTGCAGGAAATAAATCGAGACGAAAGCGAGAATCGAAATAACGACGTGCCACGCGGATTTAAAAGCTTTTTTCGCGATTTTCAGAACGGCTTCGACGACGATGGCGACGACGACGGCTTTAAATCCGTCGAGAATCGCGCCGATTTGCGGCACGTTTCCATAGGCGGCGTAAACGTAGGAAAGCGCGAGCAGAAAAAATATCGAAGGAATAACGAAAAACGCGCCCGCGACGAGTCCGCCTTTAATGCCGTGCATCCGCCAGCCGATGTATGTGGCGAGCTGCTGCGCTTCCGGTCCGGGCAGCAGCATGCAGTAATTCAAAGCGTGCAGAAACGCGTCCTGCTCGATCCATTTGCGCCGCTCGACCAGTTCTTTCTGCATTATCGCAATCTGTCCGGCAGGTCCGCCGAAGGAAATAAAACCGAGCTTGAGCCAGAAACGAAAGGCTTCGCTGAAAGCAACTTGTTTTTGCATTAATACAGTTATCCGATTTAGCGGGATTGCCTGTCAAGAAGTTTTTGCAGGTCGTCGGAAAAAAAAGGCGGGATTGACGAAAGCGGGAAAACGTTTCGGAAAAATATAAAACTTGAACTAATCCGCGCAAAGTTCTAATCTAAAATTGCTTTAACAATTTCAAAAAAAAAGGAGACGCTAATCTGATGTTACAAGTTGGAGATAACGCGCCCGATTTCGAGCTGCCATCGCATCTGGAAAAAGACAAAAAAGTGAAGCTCTCGGATTTGCGCGGAAAAAATGTTGTCCTGGCGTTTTATCCGCTGGACTGGACGCCGGTTTGAACGGTGCAGATGCCGGCTTACGAAGCGGATAAAGAACGCTTTGCAGGCTATGATGCCCAGGTTCTGGGCATTTCGGTCGACAGTATTCCCAGTCACGCGGCGTGGGCGAAAAGCCTCGGCGGCTTGACCTACGATTTACTCGCGGACTTTCACCCGAAAGGCGAAGTCGCGAAAAGCTACGGCGCGTGGCGCGAAACGGACGGAATAACCGAACGCGCGCTGTTTATCGTGGATAAGGAAGGCAAAATCGCCTACGTAGACATCCACGACATCGGCGACCAGCCGGACAACGAAGACCTTTTCGACGTTTTGCGAAAATTGTGAATTTTAGCCACAGAGGACACAGAGAACACAGAGAGACTAAATTCTTTTTTCTCAAAATCCTCTGTGTCCTCTGCGGCTAAATATTTTATGGGATTTTATGTTTAAGCTTTCCAGAAAATGCGTTCCGTTTACGCCGTTCGAGGGCGATTTGAGCCGGGCGACGATTGCCATCGTGACGGCGGCGGGCGTTCATCAGCAAGACCACCCGCCTTTTAACATCGCGGACGAATTGGGCGATTTAAGCTATCGCGAGATGACGAACGAAACGGAAGTCGAAAATTTAACGGTCACACATCATCATTACGACCA
>DATHBC010000886.1:0-1928 GCA_035296345.1 Pyrinomonadaceae bacterium
CTCGCAGCTCGACCCGGCAAACGCCGACGTTCATTATTTCATAGCGCTCTGTCACAACCAGCTTCAGGAATATCTGCCGCAGGGTTTCGCCGCGCTGGAAGGCATCAAGAAACGCACGAAATACCTGGGCGAATCGTGGGAATTCGTCGGGCAGGCTTTGTATATCAGCAAAAAATACAACGAAGCCGCGCAGTCGTATGAAAAAGCCATCCAGGCAAAATCGGATTTGAAAAACGCTTACAGCAGTCTGTCGGACGTTTACCGGATGTTAAATCGCTTTACCGACGCGATAAACGCCATCAAGCGCGGTCAGCGTATTTATCCCGACGATGCAAATTATTACATCAGCCTGAGCTGGCTTTACAGTCTGGACGACAATCATCAGGAGGCGATTAACGCCGGGCAGCAAGCCATCCGTCTTTTGCCCGACCAGTACATGGGTTATACGAATCTGTGCCGCGCCTATAACGACACGAAACAATACGCCCTGGCGATTCAGACCTGTAACAAGGCTTTGAAGATAAATCCCGGCGACGGCGAAACCAATCTTTATCTGGGGCGCGCCTATCAGCTTCAGAACAAAGCGGCGCTGGCGATGACGTACTACAAAAAAGCGGTCACCGGCTTGGTCGAGTTTACGCGCCAGAATCCGGATTATTCCGACGGTTATTATCTGCTCGGCAACGCCTATTACTCGGTCGACCAGACCGCCAACGCGATTGCCGCGCTGAAAAAATGTCTGGAAATCGCGCCGCGTTTCGCCAAGGCGCGTTACAACCTCGGCTCGATTTATCTGGTCAGCGGAAACAAGGTCGCCGCGCGCGAGCAATATGACGAGCTGCGAAACATAGACCCGATTCTGGCGGGCTTGCTGCTCGGCGCGATTAACAAAGCCAGATAAAAATCAGTGAAAAGCGAAAAGTGAAAAGTGAATAGTGAATGAGTTTAAACTTTCTTTTCATTATTCACTTTTCACTTTTCGTTTTTCACTTACTTATGTTTCTGCTTGAAACTCCAAAACAATTCAATCTCCGGCGCACGCTCTACAGTCACGGCTGGAGCGAGCTTGCGCCGTTTGAAATCGACGATAAAAACTGGCGTTTGTCCTATGTTTTCACCGGCGCGGCTTTAAAACAGCCCGTTTCTGCGACCATTAGCCAAGCCGGCGACGCTGATAAACTGAAAATCGAAGCTTCCGCGGGCGCGAAAATTTCTGCGAAAGCACAGGAAAAAATCCTGCGCGACGCGCGCCATATTCTCAGGCTCGACGACGATTTGAACGAATTTTACAAGCTCGTCAAAGCGGAAAAAGATTTGGCGTGGATTGCGAAAAACAACGCGGGCAGGCTCGTCCGCTCGCCGACGGTTTTTGAAGATTTGGTCAAAACTCTCTGCACGACCAACTGCAACTGGGCGATGACGAAAAAAATGACGTCGAATCTGGTCGAAAAACTGGGCGCGCCCGCCGCCGGTGAGGGCGGCAAGCGCGCTTTTCCGACCGCCGAAGCGATGGCTGGTCAAACGGTCGAATTTTACAAAAACGAGATTCGCGCCGGTTACCGCGCGCTGTATTTTCAGGAACTGGCGGAAAACGTCGCCAACGGACGTTTGAATCCCGAAACGTGGCTCGACGCGGATTTGCCGGCAGGCGAGCTGAAAAAGGAAATGAAACGAGTGAAAGGCGTCGGCGATTACGCGGCGGAGAATCTTTTAAAACTCGTCGGACGTTACGACGGTCTGGCGCTCGATTCGTGGCTGCGGTCGCAGTTCTACAAAAAACACAACGCCGAGCAAATTTGCGATGATAAACAAATCGAGAAGCATTACGAACGATTCGGCGATTGGCGCGGGCTGGCAATCTGGTGCGATATGACGGAAAGATGGTTTACAGCGAAAATCTAAAATCAGCACCTGCAATTCGTAAACTC
>DATHBC010000887.1:0-4004 GCA_035296345.1 Pyrinomonadaceae bacterium
GTGCCGTGAACGACGACCGAAGATTCCTGCCCGAGCGGTTTCGCTTTTTCGAAAACTTCTTCGGAATTGCCTTTAAAAACGACGCACTGGACAATGCCCGTCCCGTCGCGCAGCTGCAAAAAGACCAGCTTGCCGCTCGAACGCGAGTTATAAAGCCAGCCTTTCAGCGTAACCTCGTCGCCGATGTGATTTTTTAATTCGTTGATATAAGTCTGATTCATAACTATGCAAATAATTGTGACTGAAACGGTTGTCGCAAAAGTTTCGATTCGGATGTTTTAAAGTTCAAAATAATAGCTTCCATAATTGAATTACGATTCATTTCCTTTGCGCCAACGTGATAAAAGTGATTTTTTGTAATGATTTCAAATAAATCGGCGTATTTCAATAGTGCCTGATTTTCTCGGAATCGATTGCTGTGCCAAGTTGAAAGAATAAACTTTGCCGGTGTTTTTTCCAATAAATTGAATAAATCGCTTTCGTCGGCTTCATTCCAGGAATTGAAATAGTCTATATGTCTTCCCATATACGGCGGATCGCAATAAATCCAATCTGTTTGTTTTGCGCCGGAAATCGTCAGGCGAAAATCCTGACAGAGGAACTGCCAATCAAATATTTTCATGGCTCTTTCTATTTTTTCGATTTGATTACAAATCTTTGTCACATAGGCTTTAGCAAATCTTTCCGGTTTGTGCCCGAAAGGAACATTAAAAAAACCCTTTCGATTAAAACGTATGACGCCATTGAAACAAGCCCGATTCAAAAAGAGAAAATCCAGAGGAACTTTTTTTTCATTGAATCTTTGACGAATCGAGTAATAATGAGCTTCTCCTTTTTCTTTTAGTAATCTGCCTTCTTCTTCCAGAAAATCTCTTGCAATTTTGGCGGTTATTTCTCCTTTCTTGATTGAATTGTAAAAATTTACAAGATGCGGATTTATATCGCAAAACAACGCCTTTTCCGGCTGCAGACTAAAGCCGACAACACCCGAACCCATAAAAGGCTCAATCCATTGCTCGCCGTCTTCCAATCTAACAAAATCCAGAATCCAATCGGTGAGTTTCGACTTAATGCCTTGGCATTTTATCGGCGGAATAATAGTTTTTCGTTTTAAGCTGCTCATTTTTTTCTTCTGGAAGCTCTTAGATTGATAAGATTAGGATTGGCTCCGCGATATTCTAAAAATTGTTTCAATTTAGTGATTTTTCTCGGTTTTCCGTCTTCACCGATTATTGTGATTTTGCCGTAGTTCATCCAATAATCATCAAACCACGCCTCGCCCAAAATTTTAAACATTCCGTTGCATTCGAGAATGTCGCTGATTTTGTTGATGCTCCCGATATTTGCCGTATTTCCGCTCCCGCTTGAATCGCTGGCGATTTCCCATTTTTCAGCAACAAAAAACTGAAAGTCGGTGATAACGGAAGTAATCGAATGTAGTTCATCAAGCTTATAGATACGTGTTTCGTCAACATCGCGGAAGTCTGAACGAGTATAAATAATTCCCAGACAAAAATGTCCCGAATATTCATTATAAGGAAATTGAATATTCTTTGTGCTATTGCGGTTGATAAAATATTCGCCGTGCGAGCCGAGTGTAAAACCGTTACAAAATTCGGGAGCAAGCGGCAACCGATAAGTTGTTTTAAAATCTACGGCAAATTTTATCTGCTCGTTTTCATCGCCGACAAAGGAGACGTCAGGATAATAATTTTGATGCTTGGTCAAAACGACTTTGTAATTATGTTTCCGGGCAAATTCAAGGATTTTGGGAAAGATATGTATCTCTAAAATCTTTGAAACGATTTTAGTGTCAGCAGAAATCGTGTAAATATTTTGAAAAACATCAAGAAAACCTTTGATTGTCCACTGTCCGTCCGAGGTTGAGACGTAATCATTCAGTTGATTAACCAGCTCAATCAAATCTTTCCTGAAAGTTAACTTGAATTGTAGTTTCGAATCCTCGTCCATTACTATACCGTGTCTTCATCGTCTTGCCGATGCGAGTTATAAAGCCAGCCTTTCAGCGTAACCTCGTCGCCGATGTGATTTTTTAATTCGTTGATGTATGTTTGGTTCATAAGTTCCGGAAATTATCTTTATCAAAAGAAAATTTTAAAGGAAAAGCCCGGAACTGCAAAACGCGAGAATTTGACTTTTGCGGCGGCGGCGCGCAAATTCTAAACAAATGGCGCAGGAAGAGAAAAAGAAAAAGAAAATAAATTATTCGAGCGCGTGGCGCGAGGCGAAAGATTTGATTTGGAAGGCGCGCTGGCGGCTAGCTTTCGGGAGCGCATTGATGCTCGTCAGCCGGCTCGCCGGAATGGTTCTGCCCGCCTCGACCAAATTTATCGGCGACGAGGTTTTCGTTAACCGCCGCTACGAGCTTTTGAAATGGATTGCGCTCGCCATCGGCGCGTCGGCGCTGATTCAGGCTTTAACTTCTTTCGCGCTGTCGCAAATCTTAGGCGTCGCGGCGCAGCGGGCGATTACCGATATGCGCAAGCGCGTGCAGCAGAAAATCGAGCGGCTGCCGATTTCTTATTTCGATTCGACGCAGAGCGGGCAGCTTATTTCGCGCATTATGAACGACGCCGAAGGCATCCGCAATCTGGTCGGAACCGGCTTGGGGCAAATTCTCGGCAGCGTCGTGACGGCGACGATTGCCGTCTGCGTTTTGTTTTATATCAACTGGCGTCTGACGGCGGCGACGATTGTCGTGCTCGTCGCTTTCGGCGGCGTTCTGGCTTACGCCTTTAAAAAGCTGCGCCCGATTTTTCGCGAGCGAGCCGTGATAAACGCCGAAGTTACGGGACGATTGGGCGAATCGCTCGGCGGCATCCGCATCGTTAAGGCTTACACGGCGGAAAAGCGCGAGGAATTGAGCTTCGCCCGCGGCGCGCATCGTCTTTTCCGAAACATCGCCAAATCCATGACGGGCGTTTCGGCGGTCAGCGCGTTTTCGTCAATCGTTATCGGAGCCATCAGCGTCGTGATGATTCTCATCGGCGGCAGCGCCGTGCAGACTAATGCCATGACGCTCGGCGATTTTCTGATGTATATCTCTTTTACGTTTCTGCTGGCGATGCCGATTGTCGAGCTAACTTCTGTCGGGACGCAGATTACCGAAGCCTTTGCCGGGCTCGACCGCATCCGCGAGGTGATGCGGATGGACACGGAAGACGAGGAAGACAAAGAGCGGCAGCCTTTGCCGCAGGTCGCCGGAACGATTGATTTCGAAGACGTCTATTTTGAATACGAGGAAAACGTGCCGGTTTTAAAAGGCGTCTCGTTTCACGCGGAAGCCGGACGGACGACCGCGCTGGTCGGCTCTTCCGGCTCGGGAAAATCGACGATTCTGAGTCTCGTTCTCAACTTCATCCAGCCGAAAAAGGGCAAAGTCAAAATCGACGGCAAGGATTTGCAGACCGTCAAGCTGCGCGATTATCGCTCGCATCTCGGCGTCGTCCTGCAGGACAATTTTCTGTTCGACGGGACGATTCTCGACAATATCCGTTTCTCGAAACCGGAAGCGACGCCGGAAGATATAAAGCAGGTCTGCCGCGTGGCGAACGCCGACGAGTTTATCGAAAAATTTCCCGACGCCTATCACACAATCGTCGGCGAGCGCGGCGTCAAGCTTTCCGGCGGTCAGCGCCAGCGCATCGCGATTGCCCGCGCGCTGCTGGCAAATCCGCGAATTTTAATTCTCGACGAGGCGACTTCGAGCCTCGACAGCGAATCCGAAGCCCTGATTCAGGAAGGCTTGCGCCGCCTGCGCCGGGGCAGAACGACTTTCGTCATCGCGCACCGTCTTTCGACCATTCGCTCCGCCGACCAGATTCTCGTCGTCGAAGCCGGAGAAATCCTTGAGCGCGGCACGCACGAGCAGTTAATTGCGCTCGGCGGGCGATATAAACAGCTCTACGACAAGCAATATCGCTTCGAGCAAAATTTATTCGTCAATCCGGGCGAGGATTTTACGACCAACAAGGCGGAAGACG
>DATHBC010000888.1:0-2279 GCA_035296345.1 Pyrinomonadaceae bacterium
GTGCAGGGTGATTACGACGGCGACGCGAGAGCCGATATTTCCGTCTATCGCGCCGGCGCGACGGGCGCGCAGAGCTTTTTCCATATCATCAGAAGCCTGGACAACACGCTCCAGACGACGCAGTGGGGCAACGGCGGAGATTTCGTCGTCAACACCTTCGACGCTCGCTAAAGCCTGATTTTAATTAAAACGAAAAAGCCCGGCGGGTATTTCACTCGCCGGGCTTTTTCGTTTTAAACAAACCTTTTGCGGGCGCGTCGTTTTTTGTTGTTTACCGAACGGCTTTTCTCGCATCTAAAAATCGGTTATTCTATATCTCCCTTGAGTTTCCGCTTTACAATCATGAAAAATTTAATTTTATCAATCGCCATCGTCTTCGCTTTTTCCTTTAACTTATCGGCGCAGGTTTACAACGACGCCACGCTCGTCAAAGTCCGCGAGCAGGACCGCGCGAGCCGCGACGTTTCCGGCAGCCTGCAAACCCTGACCGCGCAGGAACATAATTATCGCGCCGACGTTTACTCGACGAACCGCTATTTTAAAGAAGCCCGCGAGCACTGGCAGAAAGTCCTCGACCATTACGCGACCGATTCTCTTTTGAAGCCGAAGGCGCTTTTCGGCATCGCGCGTTCCTTTATGTGGGAACGCCAGTACGAAAAAGCCGTCCAATATTTCGATTTGCTGACCAAAGATTATCCGAACACGAAGGAAGGGCGCGAGGGCTTGGCGTTCAAAGGCGCGTCCTACGTGCGGATGAGCAGGCATAACGAAGCGGCTAAAACCTACGAGCAATACACGATAATGTTTCCGACGGGCGAAAAAATCGAAAGCTCCTACCTGAACATCATCGACTCTCTGCGCGAGGCGAAACGCTACGACGAAGCGAACGCCTGGGTGGAAAAAGCCCGCAGCCGTTTTCTGGGAATGCCGACCGAAATCAACGCCCTGCACGCGCGCCTGCGCATGGAAATCCATCGCGGCGACTGGAACAGAGCCGTTCAGGCGGCTGACACCCTGCGCGATTTGGGAAATTTTCGCAGCTCGATGACCAGTCTCGACGAGGTTAATTACCTGAAAGCCGTCGCGCTGGAAAAAGCGGGCAGAAAGCCGGAAGCCGTCGCCGTTTATTCGGCGATTCCCGACACCCTGACTTCATATTACGGCGGCTTGGCGACGGAAAAATTAAAAGCCTTAAGCCCGAACACGCCGCGCGTCGCCAAAACCGCGAGCGTTTCTCCCGCGCTGGTCAAGGATTTTCCCGCGCCGTATCGCACGGAACTGCTGCGCTACGCCCGCCCGCGCGGCATCGACCCGCGCTTTATGCTCGCCATCATGAAACAGGAATCGAGCTTCCGCGCCAACGCCAAATCTCCGGCGGCGGCTCGCGGCTTGCTCCAGCTCGTCTTCGACACCGCCCTGAAATACAACAAGCAAGCCGGTTTCCCCAACCTGCAAGCCGAAGATTTATATCGCCCCGACGTCAACATCGCCATCGCCAGCGCGTACATCGACGACCTGCTCGACGAATTCGGCAACCTCTACGAAGCCGTCGCCGCCAGCTACAACGGCGGCGAAGACAACGCCGCCCGCTGGCTCGCCCGCAGCAAACCCAAAGAAGCCGGCATCTTCTCCTCGGAAGTCGGTTTCGCCGAATCGAAAAACTACGTCTACAAGGTCATGAACAACTACCGCATCTACCGCGAGCTTTACACCGAAGATTTAGTGCGGAAATAATTCAAATATCGATGTTCGAGAAAGTCCGCGACAAAATGCGCGAAAAGATTCGCGGTCTTGAATACGTGATGACGATTCACGCCGAAGAGGAAATGGAAAATGATAATCTTTCCATCTTCGACGTCGAAAACGCGATTCTCACAGGCGAAATCATCGAACGTCAAAAAGACCGCGACACCGGCGAGTGGAAATATCCGGTCGCCGGTAAAACTCTCGATGACGCGGGTCTGGTTGTTGTGGCAAAATTAAGCTTGACTGATAAACTGGTGATTCTTACTGTTTACCGCGAAGATTATGAATACGAAAACTGAAGAAACTATCTGCGATAACTGCGGCAAAAGCGGCGCGAGAATAATTCACGTCACTAAAAGCTACGGCAAAGGCGCTCATCTGCTGGTTATCGAAAATGTCCCGGTCGTTTCCTGCCCTCACTGCGGCGAAAGCTACCTGACCGCGAAAACCCTGCGCGAAATCGAAAACATCAAGCGCAACCGCACCAATATCGCCGTCGAGCGTCCCGTTCCCGTTGCGGTTTTCGCATAGAG
>DATHBC010000889.1:0-2010 GCA_035296345.1 Pyrinomonadaceae bacterium
CGCTGTCGATGCTTTGTTCGGCGAGGCGCGCGGCGTGCATCCCGTCTTTGGCTAATCCGCCGACGACGAGCGCGGCGGCGGCATTCATGACGACCAGGCTGCGCGCCTCGTCGCGTCGCTTGCTTGCCAGAACTTCGCTGATAATGCGCGCGCTTTCGTCGGGCGAATCGGCTCGCAGGTGCGCGATTTTTCCGCGCTTTAAGCCGAAATTTTCCGGCGCGAGCTGAAACAGATTGATTTTATTTTTCTCGACCTCGGCAACAAAAGTTTCGCGCGTCAGGGTGATTTCGTCCAAGCCGTCGCCGCCGTGAAAAACCCAAGCCCTTTCAGCGCCGAGCAGCGCGAGCGCCTGCGCCATCGGCTCGACCAGCGCCTTATGCCAGACGCCGACGATTTGTTTCGGCGCTTTCGCCGGATTCGATAAAGGTCCTAAAAGATTCAGCGAGGTGCGCACGCCCAGATTTCGTCGAATATCGCCGACGCGCCGGAGTGACGGGTGAAATTTCGGCGCAAACATAAAGCAGATTCCCGCGCCGTTCAGACAGGTCTGCTCGACCTCCGGCTCGGCTGAAACCTTGACGCCGAGCTTTTCCAGAACGTCGGCGCTGCCGGTTTTGCTCGTCACGGCGCGATTTCCGTGCTTGGCGACGGCGAGTCCCGCGCCCGCGATGACGAAAGCGGCGGCGGTCGAGACGTTAAAAGTTTTCGTCTGTCCCGAGCCGGTTCCGGCAGTATCTATAAAATTTTTGTGGCGCGATTTGATATTGATGGCTTGCCCGCGCATCGCTTTCGCCATTCCCGCCAGCTCTTCGGACGTTTCGCCCTTGGCGGCAAGCGCGACCAGCGCGCCGGCAATCTGCGCCGGATTGGCGTTTTCGTCCGTCAAAGCCTCGAAAAATTTCGCGGCTTCCTTAAACGACAGATTTTCGCCGCGCATCAGGCGCGCCAGAAACGGGTGCAGCGGCGTATCGGCTTTGCTGCTGGTCGCCGTCATCGGCGCGGCGACCAGCCATTCGGTTTTCGGCATATCTAAGAATTATAGGTGATAAGTGAAAAGTGACAAGCAGCGAGTCGTAATCTAATCCAGCTAGAGTGGAAACGGCTGCCTTTCAGCTATCTGCCCTTTTCTTGGTTTCAATGAATATTTTAATAAGAAAGCAGACAAATAATACAAACAAAACGGAGTGAAAACCTATTGATAAAATCAAAGTTAGCCAAGAGGAAATTAAACCAATCAATAATAAAATAATAATTATCAACACGCCTGTCGTTAAATAAACGTTAGTTGAACCTACACCCGATGCGATAGTAAAAATAAATGTTGCTGTCCAAAAACACGCAGCAATTATTACTGCATTTATTAATTCTTGATTGAAGTAGTCTTCCATTTCATAAAAGAGTTCATCACAGATTTAAAAAATTTTCCAGAAGCTTTTTGCCTTCGCTCGTCAGGATTGATTCGGGATGAAACTGCACGCCTTCGATTTTCAGTTTTTTGTGACGCAAGCCCATAATCAAGCCGTCGGGCGAGGTAGCTGAGACTTCCAGTTCGGCGGGCAAACTTTCGCGCTCGACAATCAGCGAATGATAGCGTCCGGCTTTGAAGCGATAGGGAAGCGCGGCGAAAACGCCGCCGCCGTCGTGACAAATCTCGACGTGTTTTCCGTGCACCGGCGCGGGCGCGCGCACCACTTTGCCGCCGAAAAACTGCCCGATTGCCTGATGCCCGAGACAAACGCCCAAAATCGGAAGCTTTTCGGAAAATCTTTCGAGAACTTTTAAAGAAACGCCCGCTTCATCAGGATTTCCGGGACCGGGCGAAATCAAAATGCGTTCCGGTTTCAAATCGTTTTCGATTTCCTCAACCGTCACCTCGTCATTTCGGCGCACCTGCATTTCCGCGCCCAACTCTCCCAGATATTGCACCAGATTGTAGGTGAATGAGTCGTAATTGTCTATAACTAATAACATGAGTTTTCGGGAAGTTTTCAGAAAGTTTTCAGATAGTTG
>DATHBC010000890.1:0-5508 GCA_035296345.1 Pyrinomonadaceae bacterium
CTGGTTTTTCTGATTCTCGGATGGACTCGACCCGACCCGTATTTCGTCACGGCTTTAAGCATCGGCGGCATCGTCTGCATCGCCGCTTCGAACGGCGGCACGACGTCGCAGGATTTAAAAACCGGGTTCTGGGTCGGCGGCTCGCCCTGGCGACAGCAGATTGCCATCCTCGTCGGAGCAACCGCGTCAGCCCTGCTGCTGGGTCCGATTCTGATTCAGTTGAATACTTCTTCGACCGTCTATCAAAAAGTCGAGCCGGCGGCTTTCAGCCGGGAATTTGTCGTGCCCGAACAGCAGTTGACGCGCGACGGCGACCAGCTGCGCGGCGAAAAAGTCGGAGACGCGTATTTTAACGACCAGAATACGTATCGCGTCTGGCACAACACGGATACCGATAACGGAAAACCCGGTCGCTATCTGGTCGATACGCAGGGCAAGCCGGCTTACCTGGTCGACCCCGGCATCGGCGGCACGGTGACGCGGCGCGCCGATAACACGGAAGTCGTCAAATACGACCCGCCGAAAGCGACTTTGATGAGCTATATCATCAAGGGCATTCTGAGCCAGGAACTGCCGTGGGGCTTGGTGCTTTTAGGCGTGATGATTGCCGTCGTGCTGGAGCTTGCCGGAATTCCGTCGCTGGCGTTTGCGGTCGGGCTTTACCTGCCGATTTCGGTTTCCGCGCCGATTTTCGTCGGCGGAGTCGTGCGCTGGGCGGTTGACCTTTATCTGAAACGAAAACTGGCGGGCAGAAACCTGACCGAAGATGAAATCATCGCCGAAACGGATAAAAGTCCGGGCGTTCTGCTGGCTTCCGGCTATATTGCGGGCGGCGCTCTGGCTGGCATTTTGTTAGCCGTGGCGACCGAGTTTTTGAGTAAGAGGATGGACAAGTTCCAAGCGTGGTCACAAGCCAATAATCCGTTTTTCGCCGGACCGCATTCCGACTGGCTGGCGGCGATTCCGTTCTGGATTCTGGCGATTCTGCTTTACTATGTCGGTCGCGAGCTGCTTTTGAGCGGCAAAAGACCGGGATAGATTCTGAAATTAAATTAGAAACCGGAGCCGTTTTGCTTTATACTCACGCAGAACGGCTTTTTATTTGATGAAAGCGGTATTTATTTCCAGAAAACCCGCGACGGCTCGACGGTCGCAGCCGCCCGAGACAAAACCATATGCGCTTACTTTTTTTAAAAATCTTTCTTTGTTTTTCCGGCTTATTATTCGGTTTCGCGGTTTTGACGGAAACCGCGTTTTTGCAGGATGCGGCGCCGACGCCGCGACCGCAGCCGACCGCCGAACGCTCGGCGACGCCGCGACCGAAAAAGAAAAGCCCGACCAATAAAACTTCGAACGCGGTAACAATCGAGCCGGCATTACTGGACGACGAGCTTATGACGACGAGCAACCTCTCCTCCAACGGCATTCCGAGGCAGACGCCCGCGCCCGCCAACTCGACCGTTCGCGGAAGAGTTTTTTACACGGACACGGGCAGAGCCGTCAAGCGCGCGCCGATTATGCTGATGAGCGAAAGAGGGATAGGCGGACCGGGCAATACGCCGAGCGCCTTAACCGATAATGACGGAAATTTTCAGATGAAAAATGTTCAGGCGGGAGTTTACTACGCGATGGTAAACGCGCCGGGCGTCGTCTCGCCGATGGCTTTTCTGGATTTTTCCAAAATGCGCGGCGGCGCGTCCGAAGCCGAGGAGTTTGAAAAAGCCGCCGAGGGATTTGAAAAAATAATCATCGACGGAATAACCGACCTCGACGTGCAGATTCCCGCCCGGCGCGGCGGCGCTATCGGCGGGCGCGTGACGTATGACAACGGCGACCCGGCAATCGGCGTCAAGGTCGAGATTCTGCGCAAGGTTAAAGGCGGTAAATTTCTGCCCGTCATCCCGAATTTCGGCGCGATTTTTGCGTTGATGACGGGCAGCGGCGGTTACCAGACGGACGACCGCGGCGTTTATCGTTTTGCGGGTTTGCCGGCGGGCGAATATATCGTCAAAGTCACCGAAAGCGCGACGCACAGCGAACCCGGCGACGGCAGAAGAAGTCATCGCGAAGCTGAGGTTATGTTCGGCGTCGTCGGCGGAAATTCGCTTTTGAACGTTTTCTATCAGGACGCTTTCGATTCGAAATCGGCAAACGTCATTAACGTCGAGCTGGGTCAGGAGATAGTCGAAATCAATCTGACGATTCCGACCCGCAGTCTTTATAAAATCGAGGGCAAAATCGTTTCGCGCAAAGACAAATCGCCCGTCAAAGCGCGCGTTACCATCAAGCGCGAAGGCGAGCAGGATGTTCATTCAATCTTCAGCGATCTGGGCGGCAGGAGCGATCAGAGCGCGGTGAGCGACGAAAACGGAAACTGGAAGTTTAAGGAGCTGCCGAAAGGAAATTACAAGCTGCTTATCGAGCCGGCTCAGAGCGAAAACGAATACCGCGAATTTCAAGGCGATTATTCTCACTACGGCAACATGGCGAATACGAACGCGCAGAACAGTTTGCCGCCGCGACCGAAACTCGCGAAAAAAATCCGGGAGATAACGCTGGAAGACCGAGACCTTTCGGAAATGGTTATCGAACTCGGCTCCGGCGCGACGATTTCAGGAACGGTTGTGGTCGAAAACAACGAGAAAATGCCGAGGCGAGTTGTCATTACCGCGTTCTCCGCCGACAACGAGCTGAGTTCATCCGACAGCGTTTCGAATCACGACTTCAGCGGCGATGTAATGGCGATGAACGGCATGGGCAACAGCAATGTGCTCCGCTCGTCTGCCAATGTGATGCGGACGCCGCCGGGCGCGGGCGCTGCCGACGGCGGTTTCAAGCTGGAAAACGTCAGCGAAGGGAAAATCGATATTTTTATTCACGTCGAAGACGAAAATTATTTCGTCAAAAGCGCGCGGGCTGACGGCGTCGATTTACTGAGCGGCAAAGTCGAAATAAAAGACGGCGATAATATCAAAAACGTCCAGATTGTTCTCAGCAAAGCGGTCGGAACGCTGAAGGGCAAATTCGTCGACGAAAACGGCGAGGCGATGAAAAACGCGCTGTTCACGCTGGTTCCGACCGACGCTGCGCGGCGCGGCAGCTCGACGTTTTTCCGCGTCGTCAAAACCGATGCGGGCGGCGAGTTCGAAACCAAGCTCGCGCCGATGGAATACGCCGTCGTTTTTGTCGAATTGGAAACCATCCCGCGAAAAACCGACGAACTGGACGAATGGTATAACAAAGCCGTCAAAGACGCGCAGAAGGTCACCATCGAAGCCGGAAGAACGGAAAATCTCACCGTCAGAAAAATAAAGAAATAAAATTGATAAACATTGTTTACTTTTCCGGGCAAAGCGCGCTATAATCTCCGGTAGCGCGTTTTGTCCGTCTCCCAAACGCCCGTTGGCAAAACTTCCGCCGCAATTCATTTCAAACTTTACCGTCAGATTTTCGGAGTCAAAACCAAATGTCCAAGAAACTTTCCAAAGCGCATTTCCGTCTGCAAATGTCTCTTTTAGCCGTCTGTCTCTCGATTACTTTCATTAGCGTCGGCTGCACGGTCTCGGCGAAAAACGCGGACGCGCCTTCCGCCGTTCCGCCTCAAACGACCGAAGAGAAAAATGATTCCTCGCAGCAGCAGCAGCAGAGCGCGGCGAAAAACTCGTATCTGAAAGGCAGAATCGCGATTAAGGCGAATTCGCCCGCCGACGCCGTGCGCACGTTTTATAAAAACCTGCGCGAGCGTCGTTTCCGCGAAGCGATGCTGATGACGAACGCGCGCCCGGCAATCGAAGGCTTGAGCGACGCGGAAATGCAGGATTTGAACGCGGATTTCGAGCCGATTGCCCGCCTGGTTCCGCCCGAAATTCAAATCAACGGCGAAATCGTCACCGGAAATTCGGCGAGCGTGACGGCAAAAATGCCGAACGACGAAACCGGCGTTCCCGAAGATAAGGTCTTTAACCTGCGCCGCGAAAATAACGAATGGATTATTTTGACGGCGGACGAGCAAGCCGAGGCGGCGGTCAAAAAACAGGGCAAAAATTACTTTTTCAACATTCGCATGGAAGTTCATCACGTCGAAGCCGGAATGATGCTCGAACGCATCACCAAAGCGCAGACGGTTTACTCTCTGCGAAACGCCGGAGCTTTCGCCGATATGCAGACGTTAATAGCGCAGGGCTTGCTGGCAGGCGACGCGCAGGGCACCGAATCGACCGGCTATCGCTACAGCATTTCGCTTTCGGCGGACAAAAAGAAATATTTCGCGACGGCTGAGCCCGCCGTTTACGGCAAGAGCGGAAAGCTTTCGTTTCTGGTCGAGGTCGAAAGCGCGAATAAAGCCGCGCGTTTTAAGAGCCAGGACAAAAAAGGCGAGCCGCTGAAAAAATAACCAATCGAACGGCGGCTGGCGGCGGCGGCTGGAAACTATTGTAAACCCGCGGCGGCGTTTTTTCCGCAAACGCAGCCCGCGCATTAACGGTTCACTCGCGGCGGTTGACAAGCAAGCAATAATTTAATGTCAGATGTAATCCGCAAACTTATTTCCAGACTGAACCTGACATTCGTCGAAAACCGGAGCGCGCGACGATACGATATTCAACTGCCAATCAGAATCACGATTGAGCCCGACGACGAAACCGGCAACGGAAACGCGTGCGGAAAACTGACGAAAAAACGCGAAAGTCTCTCCGTCAGCGGCGAAACCAAAGATTTAAGCACGAGCGGCATCGCCTTTATCGTTCCGTCGATTCGGCTGCGCGAATATTATATGGTCGGCGAAAATCGCCGCCTGCGCGCCGAGCTGGATTTGCCCGGCGGCGGAAAAATACAAATGCAAATCGTCGGCGTCAGATACGAGCAAACCGGCATCCACGATTCATCGGTCAGCTATCTAATCGGCGCGAAAATTTTATTTATCGAGCCGGCGCAGCAGGAGATTTACGAGGAATACCTGAAATTCGGCAGAAAGGCGAAACCCGGTAAAGCGCAGGATTTTTCGCTGGAAACGAAAAGCTAGAGAAAACGGAAAACGGAAAACGGATAATGGAAAATGAAGAAATAATTCTTTAAATTTTCCACTTTCCGTTTTCCGTTTTCCATTGTTTCCGTTTTCCGTTATGTTTGTGTTTTAATTTTTTCATGACGAAAAAAGTCGGGGTCGGAATTATCGGAACCGGATTTGCGCGGACGGTGCAGATTCCGTCGTTTCAGCGAATCGAAGAGGCGCGCGTTGTCTCGGTCGCCAGCGCGAGCGCGGAAAACGCCGAGCAAGCGGCTCGCGATTTCAATATCGGGCACTGGACAAACGACTGGCGCGAGACGATTGACAGGGACGACGCGGATTTGATTTGCATCACCACGCCGCCGCCATTTCACCGCGAAATGACGCTTTACGCGCTGGAAAAGGGCAAACATATTCTATGCGAAAAACCGATGGCGATGAACACGGGCGAGGCGCTGGAAATGTGGGAAAAATCGAAGGAAAAAAAACTGCTCGCCGTCATC
>DATHBC010000891.1:0-3515 GCA_035296345.1 Pyrinomonadaceae bacterium
GACCACCGCGCCGCGCGCCGCTAAGAATTTGGCGGAAGCGATGCCGGATTTTCCCTCGCCGAGAACTAAAGTTTTTTTCCCTTCAAGCTCCACTTTCTAAACAAAGATTCAAACAGGATAGGCAGGATGAACAGGATAAAACCATTGATAATTCAATTTTTAAAATTCAATCAGGTTGATAAACTAATGAAATAATCCTGTTTATCCTGCCCATCCTGTTTGAATTTTCTCTAACGCAATTTCAATGTCGACAAACTAAGCAATGCAAAAAGTATCGCCGCGATGACGAAGCGGAAAACGATTTTCGGCTCGTCCCAGCCTTTAAACTCAAAATGGTGATGCAGCGGCGACATTTTGAAAACTCGTTTTCCCGTCAGCTTAAACGAGGCGACCTGAATCATCACCGAAAGGGCTTCCAGAATAAAAACGCCGCCGATAAACGGGAGCAGAAATTCCTGTTTCGTCAGAATCGCCACCGTTCCCAAAGCGCCGCCGATGGCGAGGCTCCCGACGTCGCCCATAAAAACCTCGGCTTTCGGCGCGTTATACCACAGAAATCCCAGGCTTGCCCCGACCATCGCGCCGCAGAAAATCGTCAGCTCAGCCGCTTCCGGCTTGTGCGTTATTTCGAGACGCTCAGCCCAGCGCGCGTCGCTGGCGAGATAGGTCAAACCGGTCAGCGCGGACATCGCGATAAAGGTCACGCTCGTCGCCAGACCGTCCAAGCCGTCCGTCAGATTCACCGCGTTCGACGAGCCGAAAAGAACGAAAATGATAAAGAACAAGTACGCCCAGGGCGTGATGTACGTGATGCCGTCCGGTATCGCCGTCGCCTTGAAAAAGGGAATGCTCAGATTCCACGGGTAGCTTCCCCACAAATAAAGCGCGAGCCAGACGCCCACAGCCGCCACTAACTGCCCGGCGAGCTTTTGCTTTCCGGTCAGCCCGAGGCTGCGTTTTTTGACAATCTTGATGTAATCGTCGGCAAAGCCGACCGCCGCGAAAATCGTCGTCGCGATAAGCGCAATCCACAGGTAAAGACTGTCGAGCCGCGCCCAGAGCAGCGTCGAGACTATCACCGAGCCGATTATCAAAATGCCGCCCATCGTCGGCGTGCCTTTTTTCTTGTGGTGTCCCTGCGGACCTTCTTCGCGAATTTCCTGACCGAATTTCAGCGCCGCCAGCTTTTTAATAACCCTGTTGCCGAGAAGAAGCGAAATCAGCAGAGCGGTAACGGTCACCATTCCCGTGCGAAACGTCACGTATTGGACGACGTTCAGCACTTTGAAAAAATAAGATTCGCAACCGTTGGCGCATTGCCCGACATGAATCAGCTTATACAAAAGGTAATAAAGCATCGGTTATTGAGTCCTGAGAGTCCGGAGAATCTGGAGAGTCGCGAGTCAATTTGAAGAAATCTCTTTTGACTCTCAGGACTCTCCGGACTCTCAGGACTCACTGGACTCTGGAGTCTCCAGTTCAAATTTTTCCAACAACTTCTCAACCACCTTTTCCGTCCGCACGCCGCGCGAACCTTTAATTAAAATCAAATCGCCCGCCCGGACTTCATCGACGAATTTTTCAGCCGCGTTTTGCGAATCCGCGTAAAACTCGACGTCGCTTAAGCCCGCGTCGCGCGCGCCTTCCAGCATATTTCTGGCAAAGCCTTCGACGCCGAACAATTTATCGACGCCGATTTCGGCAATTCGCTCTCCGGTTTCGCGATGAATCTGCGCCGCGTCGTCGCCCAGCTCGCGCATTTCTCCGGCGACGACGATTTTGCGCTTCGCCGCTTTCCCGCCGCCGTCAACCAGAGTCTGCACCATCGAAACGAGCGCGTGCGGGTTTGAATTGTACGAATCGTTAATGACGGTAAATCCGGCTTGAAAACGCAGAATCTCGCCCCGCTGCGGCGGCGGCTCGACCGTGTGCAGCGCGGCGGCGATTTCCTGCGCCGTCATTCCGAAAACGCAGCCGGTTGCCGCCGCCGCGAGCGCGTTTAGAATATTGTGTCTGCCGTTGAGCGGAAACAAAACTTCGGCTTCGCCGTTCGGCGTCCGCAGCGTGAAAACGGTTTCGCCGAAATGGTCGAAGCTGATATTTTTCGCCGTCACGTCCGCCGCCTGCGATTCGATTCCGTAAGTGATTATCTCGCCTTTGCTCAGCTCGCTCATCGCCAGAACGCGAAAATCGTCGGCGTTTAAAACGGCTGTGCCGCCCGTTTTCATTCCTTCGACGAGTTCCGCCTTCGCTTTCGCCACGTTTTCAATCGAGCCGAGATGCTCGACGTGCACCGGCAAAACGTTCAGCTCGACCGCCACGTCCGGCGGCGTGATGCGGCACAGACGCGCGATTTCATTCATCGGCGTGGACATTCCCATTTCCAGAACGGCGACCTCGTAATCCGGCTCGTTCAAAAGGCGCAAAACCGTCAGCGGATGCCCGATGCCGTTATTGAAGTTTTTAATGTTCGTCAGAACCTTCAGCCGCGCCGATAAAACCTCGGCAATCAGGGTTTTCGCCGTAGTTTTTCCGGCGCTGCCCGTAACGGCGACGACCGGCTTGCTCCATTCTTCATAGACGCCTTTTGCCAGCATCTGTAAAGCGAAAATCGCGTCGTCGACAAATAAAAGCTTGTCCTTGAATTTTTCCAGAGCGTTTCCATGCTCTTCAAATCTATCGCGACGCGCGACGCACGCGACGGCGCCTTTTTCAAACGCCGACGGAATGAATTTGTGCGAATCCGCAAAATCGTCGTTGAAACAGTTGTTTTTATAATCCGGCTGCGAAAACGCGAAAAACACTTCGCCCGCCTGCACCTCGCGCGAGTCGACGGCGACCGTTTTGAACTCGGTTTGAAGCAGAGCGGGATTTATGCCGGATGCATCGGCGTTCATATATTTGGCGGCTGTTTCCAGTTTCAAGTCTTGGCTTCTATCCTTTCGAAAAATGCTTCGATCACGCCGCCGCCGTCGCCCGAGCGACGCGCCGCGGAGATGTTTTCATAAATCAGCTTGTATTTCAGAAAGCGATGGCTCGAAATACTGTCTCTGTTTTTGGCAATCGTCTTCGACTTTTCTTTCTTCTGCGTTTCTACAGGATTTTTCGGGCTTTTCAATTTCTCTTTTTCTCCCGTCATTTTTTTAGTTTCTTTCGCCTTGTCGATTTTTTCAATTGGTGTTTTATCGTTTTTTTCAGTTTTCCCAGCCCCTTTCCCATCAGTCTTTTTGTCCGTTTTTTCAGCGGCTTTGTTTGTCGACGCGTTTGTCGAAGGCGGTCGAATTTCCGCCTCTTCGGGAATGTTTTCGTCCGCCGCGTCGCGTTCGGCAATCGTGCCGTCCGGCACGACGTTCAATTCCGGCAAAACGCTCTCGGCGATTTCGCGGAAAATCGGCGCGGAAACCTGCCCGCCGTCCCGCGCTCCGCCCTGCGGCTCGTCCAAAACGACGGCAACCACGACCGAAGGATTATCGGCGGGCGCAAAACCGACAAACGAGGAAACGTATTTGCTGCCG
>DATHBC010000892.1:0-1655 GCA_035296345.1 Pyrinomonadaceae bacterium
CTCAATTTCCAGCGGATTTCCTTTCGGATTCGTCTGCTCGCTAACTGCGCGAATCGTTTCCGCATTCATCAAAACCCTGGCGGAAGCGACCGCGCGCCGCCGGGTGACGGCTTTTTCCGAAACGTCGACCATTCTGACCTCGCCCGCTTCGTCGTAATGAGTCAATTTAGACATAATAAGTGATAACTGATAACTGATAAGTGATAACTGGTAGTTTTTTTGTTTTCACTATCAGTTATCACTTATCAGTTATCAGTTATTCAGGGTAAATAAGCAATTCGAGCAACGCTGCCGGCTTCCAAAATCGCGCCTTGCGGCACGAAACAGAGAGCGTCGGCGCGCGAAAAGGCAACGAAATTCGACGAGCCGCGAAAGCGCACCGCTTCGATGAAGAGTTTTCCGTCTTCGCCCGTTTCGAGCGAGACCGGCAAAACCGAATCGCGCTCTTTTGCGCCTTTTATATTTTCCGACGCGACGGCAAAGCCTTTTTTCAATTCGCATTCGCGCGCGCCCTGCATCCGCAAAAGCGCCGGTCGCACAAACAGGTGAAACGTCACCGCTACCGAAACCGGATTTCCCGGCAGCCCGAAAATTAATTTATCGTTTAATTTCGCAAAAACCGTCGGCTTTCCCGGCTTTAAGCTGACTTTCTCGAAAAATATTTCTGCGCCCAGCTCGCGCAGAGCCGGTTTTGTAAAATCGTAGTCGCCGACCGAAACGCCGCCCGTGATAAGGAGAATTTGGGATTCGGGATTTGGGATTGCGGATTGGTCGTTTAATCCGACGGCTGCGGCAATCTTATTTTTTAAGCTTTCAAAATCGTCGCGCACCAAAGGCAAAACCTTCGTTAGCGCGCCTGCCTTACGGGCGAAAACGTCGAGCATTATCGAATTTGAATTGCGGATTTGGTCTTGTCGCGGCGTTTCGCCGACGTCGACAATCTCGCTGCCGGTCGAAAGAATAGAAACTTCCGGTTTTGCGCCGACTTTTACGCGGGCGCAGCCGAAAGACGCCAGCGAAGCAATCATGTTTTCCGTGACCGCCTCGCCCGCGCTGAAAACTTTTGCGCCCTTTTCGATTTCTTCGGCGCGCCGGATAATATTTTGTTTTTTTACGGGCGCTTCTAAAATCTCGATAAAACCGTCGTTTTCTCTGGTCAGCTCGACCTTCTGCACCGCGTCCGCGCCCTTGGGAACGGGCGCGCCGGTCATTATTCTGACCGCTTCGCCTTTTTTGATTTCGCCGCCGAAGCCTTTGCCCGCCACGGCTTCGCCGATGATTTTCAATTTGACGGGCGCATCCTTCAAATCCTTTGCGCGCACGGCAAAACCGTCCATCTGCGAGCGGTCAAACGGCGGCAAATCCGTATCGGCGCGAATTTCTTCCGCCAGAACGCGCCCGACCGACTTTTCCAAATCAACCGTTTCGGCTTCGAGCCGGAGAGTCTCGCGCTTGATAATTTCTAACGCTTCGGAAATCGGAATCATGAATTTTAACGGTGCACAAAGAATAAAGAAATTCAGCCGCAGAGGACACAGGGAAACACAGAGAAAGAAACCACAGATTTACACGGATTCACGCAGATTCAAAGTAGGCTTCGCGGCTTGATAGACAGGACTGACAGGATAAATAAGAAAGTTCAATGTAATTAGTTT
>DATHBC010000893.1:0-2873 GCA_035296345.1 Pyrinomonadaceae bacterium
GACGACCGTCGAGCAGGTAAAAGTGTGAATCCCGCGACGGTCTTCCCACAGATTCCAGCTCGGCAGCGGAAGTCCCGTCTCGGCGTCGCGAAACACGCACATAAAATTCGCCGCCTTCAGAATCAGCGGGCGATAAAGACGACGCACGAATTCGATGTCGCGAAAGCGGTCGTAATGCTGCCACAAAGCCCATATGACCAGCGCGGTTTCGTCTTCCTGAATCGGCACGAGCCGCTTTTTCGCCCAGATGTCCCAAGCCGCGTGCCAGCCCGAGGCGACCGTCCCGTCGGCGTTGTATTTCTGCAAAAAATAACCGTTATCGTGAATGATTTCGCCGCACAATTCGTAAAATTTTCGCGCCAGCGACGGGTAACCGGCAAGGTCGAGCGCGTTGGCGACGAGCGCGCCGTCGCGCGTCCAGAGATAGCTGTAATGGTCGGTCGCGCGCAGGGCGACGTCCGAATCGTTGGCGGCTAAAATCGCGCCGCCCGAGTCAATCTGCGTGCGGATAACGAGCAGCGAGCGTTTAAATAATCCGACGATTTCCGGCGATAAATCCGCAAAGTCGATGTCGTTTTTATTGACCCAGACGCGCCAGTAATTTTCCGTGTAGGCGAGATATTTGTTCGGCGTCTCGGCTTTGACCAGTTGATTCAGCGCGGCGACTTCGTCGTGGGATTTCCCGGCGGCAATCCAGTAAAAAAAATCGCGCGCCTGCTGCGGCTCCAGCTTCAGATGAATGCCGATGGTCGAATCGACCGAGCCTTCCGTAATCGCGCCGCCCTGAAGGACGCCGTCCTCGGCGTCGCGCCACGTGCCTTCCTGGTCGCGAAAATCTTTTCTGCCCGTGACGAAAGCGTCGAAATGCGGCTCGGTATTAATCAGAAAATAGCGGTCGCGCTTGTAATGAACGAGCGCGACCGTTTCCGGGTCGTAAAACGCCGTGTCGCCGACCTTGTTTTCCGAGATGCGAAAATCGTGATGCAGAAAAACGCGCACGTCGCGCGCCGTATCTTTCAGATTGCTGACGCGGACCGAGCGCAGAAAAATGTTTTCGTGGCTCGCCACCGTATCGCACGAGACGATTTCCAAGCCGAGCCGGTCGTTGATTAAATGAACGTCCGTGACGAGCGTTTCTTTCCGGTAGCGAAGCCGGCGTTTCCAATCGTCGTCGGAAATCCACGAAAACTCGCCGTCAGCCCAGACGCCGAAGCGAAACGGGTAGCCTTCGGTGTGATTTTCCTGCCCGACGTGCGGAAAATAAACGTCGCGGATTTGATATTTTTCGTCAAAAGTGACGAGCAAAGAGCCGTTGCCGACGGGAATATCGCGCATAAAATTTATCCGCTAACAATTTTGATATATTTTGGAAAAACTCTTTGAAAAGCTTCGGCTCTTTCTAAAAACCATTGAAAATACTCGTTCCAATAATCGGAATTTTTAAAGTCCCCTTCTCTAACTACTTTTATTCTGCTTGCTTTTTTTGTCGGGAGTTCCATCCAAACTAATTGACAATTTAATTCTCGCTCAATTTCGTCCTTATACTTTTCCAAAGCATAAAAAAATTCTTTAGCCTCATAGATATATAGCTCGCAGCCGAGTTCATTTGACTGGCTGTTCGTAGTTACTGCAATTCCTGCAATCGAACTGCCGAATCTAATATTGCAATAGTGTTGCGGACGATTAGGTTTCGTTATTCTCAAGTTTGAACGCTTGTTTTGTGCAAAATCAATAAATGTTTCCCAAAAATCCAGTTGCAACAATCTCGTTTCAGAAACTCTTGAAGGTTGAGTAGATGTTTGTTTGATAGCTTTTGCCCAGTCATTTGGTTGTGAGACTATGTAAAACTTTGGCGCATACGGGGAGTCTGCGATTTGCCAAACTTCCATTTTTACTACAAAGAAATTTATTTTTTCGTCCGTATGTTCGTTCAACCAATCAATTGCCTGTTTATGTTCATCGCGGACTGCGCGCACAATCCAGATGATAATTTCCGCGTCAAAGCCTGAAGCGTAAGTAATAATTTTTCCAAGATGATCGTGGTCAGTTATTTCAAGCTGGTTTTCGATAACAATTTTTCTGCCCGTTTGTTCTTCTTCGGCTAAAATGTCAACGCTGAATTTTCCGACGCTGGCTTCTGTTTGAATAAGCGAAATATTAATATCTATCTCCTCACTTAAAAGAGATAAATTTTCAGGTTCGGCAAGCCAGTTAGTAAAGTCTAAGGCTTCATGCTTCCAAACGTTTCGTAAATCAACTTTTTCAAGTTTTCCGAGTTTCATAACATTTAAGGGAAAATCAACTTATGATTTTTTGAGCAAATCGAAAGCCTTTTCAATAACCTGTTTCTCGCTTTTAAAAGCCAGCATTTCAATGGCTTCATCGACGCTCACCCAGCGCGCTTCGGCTATTTCGTGGTCGTGGTTTTCAACGTCGCCGCCGAGATATTTCAGCAGGTAAAAATAGACGAATTTATGAAAGCGGACGCGCTCGCCTCGATGAAAACCGACATACCAGTACTCGACTTTTTCGATCAATTCGAGCAGCTCGGTTTCGATTCCGGCTTCTTCGCGCACCTCGCGCAGGGCGGCGATTTCCGGCGTCTCGCCCGCGTCGATGATGCCTTTCGGCAATTGCCAGCGCCGGCTCGGCTTGACGGCGACGACGGCAACTTCAATTTCCGCCGATTCGTTTCGGCGAAAGGCGACGCCGCCCGCCGAGATTTGGTCGACAATCGGGAATTTGGGTTTCTGTTTTTCCGCGTCCGAGTCTTTCAATTTAATCCGGTTTTTGCTCGTTTGAATCTTTTAAATCAATTTCCGATTGCCTCTTCGACCGCCGCGTCCAGCTCGGCTTTTTTTTGCTCGTCGAAG
>DATHBC010000894.1:0-5493 GCA_035296345.1 Pyrinomonadaceae bacterium
GCCGCAACAATCCGAACAGCCCGTGGTTTCACGTCGTCTGCGAACACGGCACGAGCGGCTGGATGCACGGCAATACGATTGAATACACGCGATAACGAAAAACGAAAAGTGAATAGTGAAAAGTTAATGATTATCTTTCACTATTCACTTTTCGTTTTTCACTATTCACTTAACGCGGAACTTCGACGGTTTTGATAATGTCGGAAATCACGGCGTCGGTCGTCGCGCCGTCGAGCTCGGCTTCGGCGCGCAGCGCGAGGCGATGGCGCAGAACCGGCAGCGCCACGTCGCGCACGTCGTCGGGCGTCGGAAAATCGCGCCCGCGAATTGCCGCCAGAGCCTTCGCGCACAGCAGCAGCGCGACCGATGCGCGCGGGCTCGCGCCGTAGAGAATATTCGGGTGATTGCGCGTCCGGTGGACGATTTCGACGATGTATTTCTGCACGCCCGGTTCGGTTTTCATCTGCTTGACTTCGCGGCGGCATTGCTGAATAGACGTCACGTCGCCGAGCGGCAGGATTTCGATTTGTTCCAGGTGGCGCGAGTTAAAGCCCGCGTCCCAGCGCGCGACGATTTCCCGTTCGGCGTCCTGCGACGGGTAATCAATCAGAATTTTCAGCAAAAATCTATCTAACTGCGCCTCCGGCAGCGGATAAGTTCCTTCGTATTCAATCGGGTTTTCCGTCGCCAGAACCGTGAACAGAGGCGACAGCGGATAGCGTTCGCCGTCAATCGTCGTCTGGCGTTCTTCCATCGCTTCGAGCAGCGCGGATTGGGTTTTCGGCGGCGTGCGATTGATTTCGTCAGCCAGCAGAATGTCCGTGAAAACCGGACCTTGCCGCAGGTTGAATTCCGACGTGCGAACGTTGAAAACGTTCGTTCCCGTAATATCGGACGGCATCAAATCGGGCGTAAACTGAATACGCGAAAACTGCGCGCCGATAATCCGCGCCAGCGTTTTTACGGTCAGCGTTTTCGCCGTGCCGGGAACGCCTTCCAGCAGGGCGTGACCTTCGGCGAGCACGGCGACCAGAATTTGCTCGATAACCTCGTCCTGCCCGACGACGATTTTCCGCAGCTCGTTTAAGATGTGCGCAATTGTCGACGGCGTATAAGTCAACGCTCTCGGCTGCGGCATTTCCGGCTGCGGCGGCTGCATTAGCTGCGTTTGCGGCGGCGGCGATTGCGGCTGCGTTTGCGGCGACGGTTGTTGCTCCTCCTGCCGCTGCTGTTGCTGTGCCTGCCATTGCTGCTGTTGCGGTTGCTGCGGCTGCGGCTGTTGTTGTGTTTCAAGCTCGGAATTATCGAATAATTGTGTTTCTTCTTGCATTTTTAAGTTTATTTATTTTACGACGACAAAAAATCGAAAATCGTTTTGACGGCTAAAATCAAAACCGTCGTGATAAAAATTCGCTTGAGCCAGACGTCGTTTAATCTCGTCACGGTTTTCGCGCCGATATAGGCTCCGATAAACATCGTCACGGCTAAGATAATGCCAATTTTATAATCAATCAAACCCTGATAAGCAAAAATCGCGCTTGCCGCCGCCGACGAAAAGACGTTGATAAGTTTCGTGTTCGCCACCGCCTCGGTAAACGTCATCCCGAAAAAAGCGACGAAACAGGCGGTCAGCATCGTGACGTAACCGCCGCTGTACAAACCGCCGTGGATGCCGAGCAGAAACGTCAGAACGTAAGCCAGAAGAATCGAGTTCGACGAAACATTTTCGGCTTTCAGCACGCCGGCGTCGCGTTTCCAGAGCGTAAAAATCGTGACGACAATCATCGAAACCGAAACGATAATTTTCACGCCGCCGCCCGTAATCAATCCGACCAGCGCCGCGCCGATTGCCGAGCCGATTAAGGTTAAAACGAGCAGTTTCGGCATTTTCCGGCGGTCAATCACGCCTTTGCCGAGAAACGGAATCGTCGCGCCGATTGCCATGAACGTCAGCCCGAACATATTCGTCGCGACAGCCACGCGCGGGTCGATGCCGAACTGAAACATCACCGGAACGGTTATCAAAGAATTACTGCCCGTCACGACGCCGACCGCGCTCGTGATAAAAAACAGTAAAATCAGCAAAACCAGAGCGGTCGTCGTCATAAATCAATTACGAATTACAAATTACGAATTACGAATTGGATTGAATCTATTCGATTGCCGAAATTTACTCATTATTCTAAATTAATTTAATCATTCGTAATTCGTAATTCGTAATTCACTATCACATTCCCTTTCGCGTCGTTCTCTGCCGCTTTAGTCCGAGCTTTTCCTCAATCTCGCGCAGGCGGCTGGCGAGCTGCAAAACTTCCTTTTTGCCGGTCGGCTCGCCGTGGATGATTTCCTCGCATTTAAACATCAGGTTTTCCAGCTCGGCGGCGTCCAGATTAGACTTTTCGGCAATCAGGCGCGCCAAATCCCCGCGCGGCGTTTGATAATTATCGACGCCGACAAAGCGCGCCATCGTGCGCCGAAACTCGGAATAAATATTTTCGAGCGCCAAATCGTAGGCGCGCGTTCGCTGCTGCAGCTCTGCCATCGCCGAAACGTATTCGAGCTTTGACAGGCGGTTCGGCTCGTCGGCGGGCAAAGGGCGGGCAAAACGGCGGCTCTGCGTGAAAAGAACGACTCCGATAAGCAGCAGAACCTGCACGAAGATTGCCGCGACCGGCGTTCCGGCAAAATAAGCCAGCACCCGATTTTCGTTCGCGCCGTAACCGTGATGATATTCGTCAAAGGCGATTGTGCCCGCGTCGCTCGCGGCGACCGCGTTGATTGCCATCTGCGCGTTGTCCACCAGACGGATTCCGCCGTTGGAAATCATATACGGGTCGCTGATATAAACGATTTGACCGGAGCCGTACGGAAAATCGACGAGCAGGGTTTTATCTTTATTAGCCAGATGAACGACCGGCGCGTTCTGTTCGGTGGTTTCGATTTCGGGCGCGGGCGTCTGCGCCGCTTTCGGCGGCGGCTGACCTGTGCCTATCCCGCTTCCCTGCCCGCTGCCGCGATTAGAAACGGTCGGCTTCGGTTTCGGCGGGGGCGGTTCGTTATATTCTTCGTCTTCATCTGAGAAAACGGGGACTGGCGTCGGCGTCTTCACTCTGAAATTGCCGGGATTTTGGTTGATTCCGCCGTATTTCGGCGTCGGCGATGCCGAACCGCTTCCAATGCCGCTCGTTCCGCCGCCTTTGTCAGGCTCGTCGAGAAATTCCAGTTTCACCGACGAGGCAAAGCGCGACGGCTGAACGGCGTTGACGTTTCGCGTGAAAATGCTCGGCTGGACGGATTTTCCGGCAGTTACCTTATCGGTCATCTGCTGCGGATTCCACGGGTCGACGCCGAGCGGAACTCCTTCGGTCGGCACGATTTTGACAGACCAGCCGGCGCTGGTCGAAACCAATTTCGGCGGCGGCTCGCGGTCGACCACGACCAGTTTTCCGCCTTCGGAAACCCAGCGCAGGAGATGTTCAATCTCTTCTTCGGTAAACTCGCGCTGGAGATGACCGACCACGACAAAAGTTTCGGGCGTGTCTCTTTTCTCCGACAAAAGCCCGAGCGGCGGCTCCTGCCAGCGCACGGCGCGCCTGCCCGTTTCGTTGAGCAAATCGAAAAAAGCCCGCGCGCCCGACGCGCCCGTGTTATAAGTCGAGCGGTTCGGGTTCGCTTCGCTGTCGGGAACTTTTTCTTTCTGGACGTAAGAGGCGACATTCAGCACGACCAGCACGATTGCCAGAAAAATCAAGCCTAAAAATATGTAGAGTCTTTGCCGCATAATTTGAGTGAGCAGTGAGCGGTAAGCAGTGAGCAGTAGGGCTGAGACTCGATTTAACAATTATCTGCTTACTGCTTACCGCTCACTGCTCACTGTTTACCGCTCACCGTCTCGTTATATTTCTGCCGGAATTTCTCCCAATCCTCCGCCTCCGCTTTGCCGAAGCCGTACCAGACGGTTTCGAAGCTGTCGGTCAGCGCGTTCATATTCCGATAAATTTCCGGTCGCTTGCGCACGTCGCGCAGGTAATCGCGGTTGGTTTTGTGATTTGCCAGACCGATGATTTTGCGGTCGCTCAGCTCGCACAGAAACGCGATGTAGCCCTTGCGAATCGCCGCCCGCAGATTTCCCTCGCGCGCCAGCCGCTCGGCTTCGCTGAAAAGATTGTGCGAAGTTTCGTCCGCCGCCAGCGTTTCGCCCAGGATGACGCGCTCTTTCTTTTCGGCTTTCTCGCGATTGAAAAATCTCTGGCGCAGAAACGGCGCGAAACGATAAAGCAGAAAACCGATGATGCCGAGCACGACCGCGTACAGCAGCAGCTGCAAAAGGAGAGAAAACGGTCGCGCCTGCATCTGCTCGCTTTCTTTTATCGGCGGCGACTTGGGAAAAAGCTCGGACAGCCAGGTAAAAAAACTGTCGATTGATTTTTCCAGCCATGTTTTTTCCTTTTCTTCGGGTTTTTGATATTCGGCGCGGCGCAGGATTTCTTCGAGCTTCTGTTTATCTTCGTCTTTCGCGCGATTGGAAATTTCCTGTTTTTCCAGCTCGTCGAGCTTTGCTTCGACGGCTTCGAGCCGGTTGACGATTTCTCCGACAATCGTCTGCCGCCGGGCTAAAAGCGGCTCTTCCTCAAAGGCTTTGAGCCTCGCTAAAATCCATCCGTGGTCGGCTTCGAATCTCGCGCCCTGCAATTCGACGATTTCGGTCGGCTTCAAAGCGGCGCGAACGTTCGCTAATTTTTCGCGTTCTTCGGCGCGAATATCCGCTTCGGTTTCCGATTCGTCGTGATTAAGCAGATATTCCAGCTCTTCTCTGGCGTTTTTGATTTGCGAGCGGTATTCGGATAAATCGACGGCAAAAGCCGAAACGGAAAATACGAGCGTGAAAACAAGAATTTTTGCCAGTTTGGTGAGTTTTCCGTTTTTCATTCCTTTTCGGTTTTCGTTTCTTCTCCGCTTTCGTTTCGCGGCGTTTGTTTTCTTCAGTATAACTCAATTAATTAAGCCCGAGCGTCGTGAAAGGCGACTTCTGCTCTTGCTGCTGCTGCTGCCGCGAGCTTTGCAGATTGGTCATCGCCAGGGCGGGCTGCAACGGATTAGCGTAATCATGAGACAAAGTCGGAATCTCGCCCAAACGCCGCGCCGCCATCAGCTCGATGTCATAACCCTCGTGCCGCACGCGCTCGTCGACATACAGCAGGCAAAGCCCGACCATCCAGACCGGTATCAGCAAAATCAGGCTCGCCTGCCAGAGAGCCTGATTGGCAATCGCATACCAGGCGGGCATCGCGTCCGGGTCGTAGCTGAAAAACTCTATGCCGTTCAGGTAAGCATACCAACCGAGCGGAACGTATAAAAGCGCGAGCGCCGAATAAGTCGCCAGCAGCGTAAAGATAAACAGCGCGTAGAGGCGCTTGACGTTTCCGCTGGCGAGATTGGCGCTTCTGCCGATTGCCGGAAAAACGCCTTGTCCTTCGACCAGCATCACCTGCG
>DATHBC010000895.1:0-2187 GCA_035296345.1 Pyrinomonadaceae bacterium
CGGCAGACAGGTGAAAACCGACAGCAGCAAAAAGAAAATCAGCAGACGGGCATTTGACGCTTCGAAAAAATTCATACGGTAACAATATTCAGGTTATTTGAAATTTTGCGGCACGCACAAGACGTTCGCTCCCGGGTCGTCAGGCGCAAAATTTTCTATTTCAGAGAGTTTTTCTCCGGCTTCGTCAATCCGAAAAAACTGGTAGCTCGCCTTGTTTTTTAGAAAAACAATCAAATCGTTCGGCAGATAGCCGAACGCTCTCGATGTCTCCAGCGTCATTTCCATATAAATTACCGGCGGCGTTTCCTGCTCGAAAATCTTCTGCGCGCCTTTTAAAAACATCATCTCCGCGCCTTCAATATCGACTTTGATAAAATCGACGCGATTGATTTTTTTTTCTTCCAGATATGAATCCAGCGTCTTTATCCGAATCGGAAAAATCGTCGAAGGCTCGCCCGTTTTACCCGCGAGCGTCGCGTGCCCGCTCGGTAAATCGTCGAAAAGATGAATCTCAGCCGTCGATTCCGCGTCGCCGAGTCCGAAATTATTGAGAAAAACTTTTGCGCCGTCGCCGTTCAGCGAGACATTTTTTTTTAAATCATCAAACGTCGGCGGAACCGGCTCGAAAGCGTGAACCTCGCCTTTCGCGCCCGCCAGACGGCTCATTAAAGTCGCGTGCCAGCCGATATTTGCGCCCACATCCAGACAGATAAAACCTTCTTTTATGTATCGGGCAAAGATTTCGGCGCTGAACTGCTCGTGTTTTCCCAGAAAAAAAATCGACTCGCCAGCCCAATCCGACAAGGTGACGTATAATTTTCTGCCGTCTTTCGTCGTCGCCAGAACCTTTTCCGGCAAGTGTCGGCAGAGCCGTCTGGCAAAGGCGGAAGCTCTCCATTTGCCGCGGTTTACGGGGAAATAAAATGTGTAAAGCCTGATTAGATTAAGCCAGGTGATTTCTATTTTTTGAGCAATCACGCACTTTGTTCCGTTTCTGAAAATAAAAATTTAGCCGAGCTGGCAAACCGCAATCACGCCGTCCGCCAGTTGCGGCGAAATCTTTACGCCGACGTCGTTGATAAAATTATAATACCAGGGATTATGCTGTCGATGTTCGGGTCCCAAATCGTAAAAACAAAACTCTTTGACCTTTAAATCCTCGCGTTTCAGCATCAGATTCAGCGTCGAATAGGAAAAGTAGGTCACGTGGTCGGGATGCACCGGCTCGTTTTTTCCGCCTTTCCCGCGCAAGCCGTAAAGAGCGAATCTGAGCGCGCTGTAAGCGTTTATCGTCGTGATAAGCAAAATCGTCTCCTGGTGCATAAAACGTTTGATGCCGCGCAGAAAAAGCCCCGGATTCGATAAATGCTCAATCATTTCGCCGGCGATTATCACGTCGAATCTTTCGTCCAAATCTACCTCGTCGAGCTTCTCCAAATCGGCTCGATAAAGATTTTTCGTGCCGCGCGCGGCTAGAATGTCGATTCCCTTCTGGTCGAAATCGAAACCGTAAAGCTCGCCGGAAATTTTCGCCAGCTCGAAATGAAGAAGCTGTTTAAACTCAATCATCTTTTCGGTAAACGGGTAATCCGTGCAGCCGAGATGCAGAACCTTTTTCCCGCGACACGCTTCCTTGATAAATTCCACTCGCTGCACGAGTCTTAATTTTTCGCTCATCTAACCTTAATATATATTTATGACAAATTTATTTATCTTCTGAAAACGGTTCTCGCCAATTTTTTTTCATCTTCCGTCACAAATCCGAGCAGCCACAAAACCGAAAGATACCCGATTCCGCCGAGAAATGTCGATAAAAAAAGCGCGAGCCAGCCGTGCGGCAAATAATTAACGCTCGATATTTCAACACAAACCGTCAGGACGGCGGCGACCATCAATTGTCCGAGCAATTTCAGCCAGAAACCGGCGAGAATCCGCTTGAAAAACCATTTTTCGACGTAAATAATCGAAAGAAAAGAAACCGCGTAGCCCGCCAGCCTGCCGATTGCGACGCCGGTGTTTCCGTAATCGTAACTTAAAAAAATCATCAGCGGAATACTAATTAATAAACATAACACATAGAGATAACAATAAAAATTCGGATAACCGAGTCCTTCGGTCATCTGCCACGAAACCGTCAGAATCGCCACCAGACTGAAGCTGACCGTGTGAATAATCAAAAGATTTGTG
>DATHBC010000896.1:0-3302 GCA_035296345.1 Pyrinomonadaceae bacterium
GTTATTATTTTAAAACGAGTCTGGAGAAATCCGTTCTGCGAAACAATCAGCGCGAAGGCAAAGCGAAAATTCCTGAAAAAGGCTTATTTGCCGCGCTCAAAAGATTGCAGATTCCGAGTTTTGCCGAGGGTTTCGACGAGCTTTTCTGCGTTTGGATTAACGAGGAAAATCATTTTGTGGTAGAAGAGATTGGAGAGTCGAAGTTCGATGAAGTCGACGCCGGAACGTGCTTGGCGAATCAGTAGTTTTATCAGAAGTTTATTGCAATGAAATTATCACCGACACAAATTTTTAAAGGTAAAAAGATTTTCTTTATCGGCGGCACGGGCTTTGTCGGTAAGGTGACGCTTTCGATGCTGCTGCATAATTTCCCGGACATCGGGAAAGTTTACGCGACCGTGCGGGCGCGCGACGCGAGGGAATCGGAGAATCGTTTCTGGACGAGCATTGTCACCAGCCCGACCTTCGACCCCTTGCGCGAGAAATACGGCGCAGGGTTTGAAGAATTTATCCGTGAAAAGGTCGTGCCCGTCAACGGCGACGTGGGAAATGAATTTCTCGGGCTTGATGAAAAAGCGGCGCGCAAGATTATGCGCGAATGCGACGTTATCATCAACGGCGCGGGAAATGTGACGTTTAATCCGCCGCTCGAAACGGCTCTCAGGACAAACGTCGTCGGCTCGAACAATATTCTGAAGCTGGCGCGGATGATGCGGCGACCGTCTCTGGTGCATGTTTCGACCTGTTTCGTCGCCGGAAAACGAAGCGGCACGATTTGGGAAAACGAGCCGGTCGTCGGCTATTTTCCGCGCAAAAATGAATTAATCGGCACGACTTTCGACGTTAATAAGGAAATCGAAGACTGCGCGAGATTGAGCGAGCAGGCGCGGCAGGAAGCGACCGACGCGGTGCAAATCGCGAAATTTCGCGAGCAGGCTCGGATGCGTTTTATCGAGGAAGGACGCGACCCGGACGACGAGGACGAATTGAAATCGGCGATTTTCCGCGAGCGCAAAATGTGGATTCGCGAGCGGACGACCGAACTGGGCGAGGCGCGCGCCGATTACTGGGGCTGGACGAATATTTACACTTATTCGAAATCGCTGGCGGAGCAAATCATCGCCCAACAGGACGATATTGTGAAAATCCTCGTGCGCCCTTCGATTGTCGAGTCTTCGCAAAGCTATCCTTTCCCCGGCTGGAACGAAGGCTTTACGACGACCGCGCCTCTGATTTTAATCGCCCTGCGCGGGCAGCCTATTATTCCGGTCAACGACAAGCTCGTGCTCGACATAATTCCGGTCGATATGGTCGCGGGCGCGATTCTCGGAGCGGCGATGAATGCTTTGATTGACGACAAGCCGCCGCTGGTTTTTCAGGCTTGTTCGGGCGACTCGAACCCGAGCGACATGAAACGCATAATCGGGCTGGTCGGACTCTACAAGCGCGAGTATTTCAGAGAAAAAGAGACGGGCAATAAACTTGTCCAGCGCGCGGCGGCGATGATCGAAGTGATGCCCGTCAAACATCGCACATACGAGCTGACGTCAGCGCCGATGCTGAATAAACTGGCGAAACGCGCGAACGACGCGCTCGACAAAGCCGCGCCGCGCTGGGGCGGCGGGCGGCTCGGAAACATCGTTTCGGACTTGAAAAAATCGGTCGAAGAGTTTGAGCGCACCACGCAGGAAACGGTCGCCGCTTTCGACCTTTTCAAGCCGTTTATGATTGACAACGAATACCTGTATCGCGCCGACAACCTGCGCGCGCTGATGTCGCTCGTCAAGGAAAAGGAAAAAAATCTCCTGCCGTGGTATCCCGAAAATCTGGATTGGTATGACTACTGGCTGAAGGTGCATTTTCCGGGCTTGCGCAAATGGGTTCTGCCGCAGCTCGAAGAAGATTTAAAAATTCAGGAGCGACGCGCCTATACTTATAAGGATTTGCTCGATTTATTCGACACTTCGACCAAACGTTTTTCGACGCGCGTGGCGATGCGCATCGACCGCGGCGGGCGCAAAGAGCAATACACGTACGAGGACGTGCGCGAGCTGACGCTGCGCGCCGCCGGATTTTTTGCCGCCAGCGGCATCAAGGCGGGCGACCGCGTGATTCTGTATTCGCACAATATGCACGAATGGGGCTTGTCGTATTTCGGCATTTTAAAAACCGGCGCGACGGCGATTCCGATTGACCCGGCAAGCTCGGCGGATGAAATCGTCAATTTCGCCCGCGCGGGCGAGGCGTCGGCGATTGTCATAAGCCCGAAGCTGGCTGACGAAAATCCGGATTTAGCCGAAAGTTTAAAAGCCGCGAAACTGAAAATTGCGGTCTGGACGTTTGAAGAAGTTTTCGAGATGCATTCCGAAACGGAAGAAGCGAAACGCATCGCGCTGCTGCCCGGCAAAGTTTTGTCGAATTCGGTCGCGAGCCTGATTTTTACTTCCGGGACGACCGGCACGCCGAAAGCCGTGATGCTCTCGCACAAAAATTTCGTCAATATGATTTCGATGCTTTCCAGCGTTTTGGATATGGACCTGACCGACGGCGTTTTGTCGGTTTTGCCGATGCACCATACGTTTGAATTTTCCGCCGGATTTTTAACGCCTTTTTCCAACGGCACGCAAATCACTTACCTGGACGAATTGAGCAGCGAAGAACTGACGCGCGCCATCGAAAACGGTCACGTGACCGGAATGGTCGGCGTGCCCGCGCTCTGGGAAATGCTGCATCGCCGCATCAAGACGCGCCTCAGAGAACGCGGCGACTGGTTTGCCGATTTTGCCGACAATATCATCGAATTTAACGCCTGGCTGCGCGACAACACGCCGTTTAATCTCGGACCGATTATCTTTTTCCCGATTCATGAAGGCTTAGGGGGACGAATTCGTTATCTGATCTCGGGCGGCTCGGCTCTCTCGGAAAAAGTCCAGAAGGATTTGCACGGACTCGGATTTACTGTTTTGGAAGGCTACGGTTTGACCGAATCGTCGCCGGTTTTAACCGTCGCGCGCCCGGGAAATAAACTTCTTCGGGGAAGCGTCGGCAAACCGCTGCCGGGCGTCGAAGTGAAAATCGAATCGCCGGATGAAAACGGCGTCGGCGAAGTTCTGGCGCGCGGGCAGAACGTAATGCTTGGTTATTACAACAACGAAGAAGCGACCGAAGCGGTTTTGCAGGACAGATGGCTGAAAACCGGCGATTTGGGCAAACTCGACGAAGACGGAAATCTCTACATCGTCGGGCGCTCGAAAGACGTGATTATCGACTCGAACGGGAAAAACATTTACCCGGACGAAATC
>DATHBC010000897.1:0-4570 GCA_035296345.1 Pyrinomonadaceae bacterium
CGGCAGAAGGTTTTCGCGCCGGACGTCGACCGCGAAATAAAAATCCGGTCGATAAAATCTGACTTTCGTCGTTTCGCTGCGCTCGATTTCGGCGACCAAATCTTCGGGCGTTTTGATTTTTTTCCGGTTGGCTTCGAGCAGCGTGTCGCCTTCGTAGAGCAGCGCTTTTGCCAGCGCGCTTTCCGCGCGGACGCCGTGAATTTCCACGCCGCGCCCGACGATTCTTTCAATCGGCGTCAGAAAAACATTGACCATGCACGAAAAAATCAGCGCGAAAGCCAGCAAACAAACCGCGCGCCGCGTCCGCACGTTACCCGCGACAAAATAAAAAATCAGAAAAAGCGCCGTGCCGCGCAAGCCGTGAACCGAAATGTCGGGCGCGTAAGAAAAAGCGCAGGTCAGCGCCGACCAGACGAAAAACGCCCACAGCGCAATGTCGAGCGGCGTCCGCACGAGCTTCGGGCGCGGCTTTAGAAAAAGTCTGATTATCCACGCCAGCATTCCCAGAATCCAACTGGTTTGCGTCGCGGCAATCGAATGCGGCGCGGACAAAACCATCAAAACGAGAAAAACGAAAGCGGCGCGCTCAAGCCACGCGCCCGATTTATTTTCGTGATTGACCTGCGCGATTTCGTCAAGCCGGCGAAGAAATTTCTGCATAATTTAACAGGATAGATTTTGCTTTATCCTGCCAATCCTGTCTATCCTGTTTGAGATAAACTTTTAATATGAGCCGGGAAAATCTGCAAAGCGATTTATCAATCAAGACCGAAATCAATCTTTATTACGATTTGTTCGTGCCCGAAAACTCGGAAAAAGGCGCGCCTCTGCTCGTGGCGGTTCACGGTTACGGCGCGCACAAACGCTATATGCTGCGCGAGGCGCGCAGCGTCGCGCCGGACGATTTCGCGGTCGTCTCGCTGCAGGCGCCGCACCAGCATTTTCGCCCGGTTGAAGGCGGCGGCTACAGGGTCGGTTTCGGCTGGCTGACCGATTACAAGCCGCAGGAATCCGTCCGGCTGCATCAGAATTTTCTGCTCGAAGTCATCGAAAAATTGTCGAATGAAGGCTTGATTGACCCGAAAAAAATTTATCTTTACGGGTTTTCGCAAGCCTGCGCGCTGAATTTTCGTTTCGCTTTTACTTATCCGGATGTGGCGCGCGGCGTGATAGGCGTTTCCGGCGGGATTCCCGGCGATTTGGAGACGAACCCGGATTACCAGCCGACGGCGGCGGACGTTTTTTATCTTTACAACGACGACGACGAGTTTTATCCGCTGGAAAAATACGAAGGTTTTGCCGCCAAGCTCGACGCCTATCTGCCGAATTTTCAGGCGAAGCTCTACCACGCGAAACACGAAATCGTCGAACCGATGCGCGCCGACATAAAAACATGGCTGAAGACGGCAAACGCCTGACCGCAGGCGCTCGATTCAATCCGGCAGGCGCGTCTTTCAATTCCGCAGGCGCTTGTTTCAACCTCGCAGGCGCTCATTCGAGTTTCGCAGGCGCTCATTTCAAGCTTGCAGGCGTTCATTTCAAACTTGCAGGCGTTCGTTTTAACTTTGCAGGCGGTCATTCTAACTTTGCAGGCGGTCATTTCAACTTCGCACACCTTCATTTCATTTCCGCACACACTCATTTCAACTTCGCACACGCGCATTTCATTTCCGCATACGTTCGTTTCAACTTTGCACACGGTTATTTCAGGTGCGCGGGCGGCTTTTTCGGCGAAATGAAAAAGAAAAAGCGGAAAGCCTCCAGAAGCTTTCCGCCCGAAATGATTAAACCTGAAAGAGATTTTTACTTGTTGTAACGATAGGTCGTAAACATCGAATCCATACGCGCGTCCTGTCCCGGGCTGAATTTGAACATACAGTAGTCGTCCGTGTAGTCCATAAAATTCTGAATCGGATCCGTGCCGGAGATGCTCGGACAACTATCACGTCCGGTCGGGCAGCCATAGGCGGGAGAATATTCCGCAGGCGTGTCAGCCACTAAATCGCCGCCGCCGGTCGTGTTGGTCGAGCAGCCGCCCTGAAAGGTGTGATACAAGCCCATCCAGTGTCCGACTTCGTGCGTTCCCGTATCGCCTTCGTTATACGGCGCGGCGCTGCCGCCCGGAACGGACGAATGCAGAATCACGACGCCGTCTTTATGCGGCTGGCTGGCGTAGCTCGACGGAAACGTGGCGTAGCCCAGGATGCCCTGCGACGGGTTGCAGCTATAGATGTTTAAATCGTCAGCCGTGCCCTGCCTCAGCGCGCTTTTCATCTTGCTTTCCGTGCCCGAGCTGTAACAGCCGTTAAACCATGTCGAATTGGTCGTGCGCGTGACCGTCACCAGATTGAACTGCCAGCCCCACGACGAGAACGCGGCATTGAGCACGTTAATCTGGTCGTTAATCATCGTCGTCGTGAGGTCGCCGTTCGACACGCCCGTGCCCTTGCGAATAACGTGAAAATAAACGTTGATAACTCCGCCCGTCACGTCCGACGTATCGCCGCCGGAAGCGCGCATCTGTGCCTGGCGGTCGGCAAAATCCTGTTCCATCGCCGCGATTCTGCGCGGGTCGTGGTCGGTTCCGCAAACTCTGCCCTCGCGGACCATTTCGGGTTCCTTCGTTCCTGTGGACTCATTCTGTCTGAGAGATTGAGCGCTGGTCATATAGCTGCTGATACTGAAACCAGCCAGAGTAATTACGGCAAAGCCGACGAGCGCAACAAGTGCGCGAAATTTATTCATACTTCGGTTATCTCCTTAGAATTTAGATTTAATTAGGATAACGAATGAAATTATTTAAAAAACGGACTGACCATTATTGAGAAACATCTAAAACGTTACTCTATTCGGCGGCGAAACGTCAAGATTTTTTTATCGCCGGAACAATCTTTATTTATAAAGCGTTTATTTAACGAAAAGCATCCCGCTTTTTTCCGAATACATCCAAACTGGCGGGCGGAAACCTTCGCTCGCCGCAAGGAATTTTTGTGATGAATAAATCTTTCCGGTTTTGCCTGCTGCTGCCGCTGTTGATTCTGCCGCTGGCTTTTAATTTCGCCTGCGAGTCGAATTCGCAGTTTATCAAACGCGGCAGCGCGCCGCCGGCGGATTCCGCGCCGAACGCTCCGGCGACGCGGGTCGTCGAGGTCGATTCAGCCGAAATCAAAAAGATGCTCGAAAGCGCGGTCGAGCAGACCGGCATGACGAAAACCTACGACCCGGCATACGTCGTGATTCCGTATCCGATGGGCGACGTTCCGGCGGAAACGGGCGTCTGCACGGACGTGGTGATTCGCGCGTTTCGCCGCGCAGGCACGGATTTGCAGAAAGAAGTTCACGAAGATATGCGGGCAAACTTCGAGCTTTACCCGAAAAAATGGGGCTTGCCCAAACCCGACACGAACATCGACCACCGCCGCGTTCCGAACCTGCAAACCTTTTTCGCCCGCCGGGGAAAGGCGCTGGAAATCACGTCGAGCGCCGCCGATTACAAACCGGGCGACGTCGTCAGCTGGGACATAGACGGCAAGGGAATGACGCACATCGGTCTGGTTTCGAACATCCGCAGCGAGCGTACAAAAAGATTTCTAATCATTCACAATATGGGCTGGGGCACGAAAGCCGAAGACGTTTTGTTTAGCTGGAAAATCACCGGGCATTACAGGTATTTCTGATTTTTAACCTCGCTTATCAGCGCCGTTACGGACAATAAAACCGCTGCCGCCTGCCACAATATCGCCAAGCCGAAAAAGAAAATAAAAAACCTGTGTCCGCCGCTGTAAGGACGCGGAGTTTCGGGCAGCGAGAAGAAAATATAAACGGACGACAGGAAAAACAACAAATTAAAAAAGAACGTCGCCGTCCAGAGCGGAATAATTTTCCCCTCGCCGAGCCGCCCGCGCGAATGACGGTAATACAGAACCAGCAAAAACAAGCCCGCGCAGAACATCAAAAACGGAATCGCCGCAAAAAATGCGTCCAACGGATTGCCGCCCAGGACAAACGCGATTGAAAATAACGTCGGGGCAATAAGGCTTATCAGTGCCGGAACAAGCCACAGGCAACCGGCGATTTCAAACGTGCGGGCGATTTTTTCGGAAACCGTCGTTTGCATAAATTTATCCTTTTTTTCTTTCGCATAATTTTGCCGCAATCACGGCTTATGCCCTTTTCATCTCGAAATAAAACGCAAAGAGCGAAAGCGAGGCGACAATCAGATTCCAGCCGCCGACGGCGTTTCCCAATACGTAACCATCTAAAAAATTGAGAATAAATGTCGCCTGAATCGCGTTAAACCCCGCGGTTAAGAGCCACATCCAGACCGCGTGGTCTTTTTCCATCCCGAACTTGTAATGTCTCCGGTGACAGCCGAACAAAAACACGCCGATTCCAGCCCAAACCCAGACCGGCAAACCGAAAATCAGCGACATAATCAGCAAGCCCAGCGTAACGTCCGGCGACAATAACAAATAAACCAGAAACAAAATTAAAAACGGCAAGCCGAGCCCCCACAAAATCGCGGCGGACGAATAATAAAACAAACCCGCTATCTTTTCCGCCGGATTCG
>DATHBC010000898.1:0-8907 GCA_035296345.1 Pyrinomonadaceae bacterium
TTGGAAATGTAATTCGGATAATTTCCGTCAACCAGAATGTTCTGTTCCTTGATGTCGCGGTGGACGAAGCCGAGCGAGTGGGCGAAATCCAGCGCCGAGAGCGTCTGCTCGACGATTTTCAGGACTTCGCGGTAATCGAGCCTGCCGCCGCGCTGTTTTGCCAGCTTTGAAGCGTCCATCCCGCCGACGAATTCGGTCACCAGATAAACTATCCCGTTGTGCGTTCCGTGTTCCAGATAGCTGACGACGTGCGGGTGACGAAGACTGGCGGCGACCTCGATCTCGCGCATAAAACGCTTCAGGGATTGCTCGCTGACGGCGACTTCCGGCAGAAGCGTCTTGATGGCGACGGCGCGCCCGTCGTCGACCGCGCGCGCCAGCATCACGCTGCCCATTCCGCCCTGCCCGAGGATGCGAATCATCTCATAACCGGGAATCGGCTGCGGATTATTTTTCAGCCGGGCGCGGCAGTCGTCGCAGACGTAGGAAAGCTTGGCGTCGGGACGCGACGCTTCGGTTTTCGCCAGTAAACCGCAGTTCAGGCACTGAATCGTCACGGTCGAAGGAATGGTGGAAGCGGCGGCGCGCGGGTCGGACGCGGCAAAAGGCTGCGGGTCGCCCGTGACCTCGACTTCGATGACGGTCTCGCCGCCCTGAATGCGGTCGCCGTTGCGTAAATGGGCGGTTTCAACGCGAATGCCGTTGACGAAAGTGCCGTTGGTCGAGCCTAAATCGCGCAGAAAGCATTGCGGCGGCGCGATTTCCAAGAGGCAGTGATGACGGGAAAAATAACGGTCTTCGGGCAGGCAGAAATGCGCCGTTTCGGTGCGTCCGATTAAAAAAGTGTCGTGTTGGTCGAACGTGAAAGCGCGTCCCGTATGCGGACCCGAAACCACTCGCAAAGTTACTCGCATCGCTTATTAAGGCACAGTTATCAAAAAAATTCGCTCTTGTCGTCGCTCCTGTCGTCGCCGCGTCGCGTTTATCTGTTGCCGAGATTTCCGGCAATCAGCAGCAGAAGCATAATCACGCCCAACGCCACGCTCGCCCCGCCTAAAACCATCCCGGCAATCGCCAGACCTCTGCCGCCGTACTGTGTCGGGTTATTGTTGGCGTTATTCATTCCCAGATACCCCGTCACCAGCGCGCCCAGCCCGAAAGGAATTCCGCCCCAGCAGCAAATCAGCACCAAGCCGACAATACCCAGCACGAGCGAAACGGTCGGCAGCACCTGGTTTTGCCCGTGCGCGCCCATCATCGGCGGAGCCATGTAAGGCTGCTGAGACTGATTCGGCGACATCGACTGGTTTTGCCAGTTGGATAGCGGGTCATTGCCGAAATTCGGCTGGTTCATAAAATCCGGCTGCTGCTGCGACGGCGGATCGGCGAAATTCGGACTGGTCGCGCGCGCCGTGTTCATCTGGATTGTCGGCGGCGGCTCGTCAGTTCGCAGATTCGTTAAGGTCGCGCCGTCGTTTAAACAAAAATTCAGCGCCTCGTCCGTGTATGTCTGGTTGCAATTCGGGCAAACTTTCATAATTTATTGAATTAAGCTTTTCTCTTATTTTCTAATTTCCAAGCCGGAAAAAGCAACCGGCACGGCGTCGCCTGCTGAAAGACAGACAAGCCGCTTTTTGTAACCCTCGGTTCTGACTGTGGAATTATACGCTAAATTCGATTGAAGTTGCCAGCAAGCGTAAAAATTACGAATTACGAATTACGAATTACGAATTACGAATTAATGAACTTTGAACTTTGAACTTTGAACTTTGAATTAACTCAATTTGCAAGGTGAAAGCTCATTTCTTTCAATTCGTAATTCGTAATTCGTAATTCGTAATTGATTAAAGGCTCGCGCCGCAGCGCCCGCAGAATTTTATGTTCGGCGGGAAAGCGCCGCCGCAACGCTGGCAGATTTTTTCGACCGGCTTCGGAATGCTCGACGGAAAAGTTGAAATAAAGCTAATCGGCTGAGACGAAGCGGACGCGCCCGGCTGACCTTGTCCCATTTTCAAGCCGCAGCGACCGCAGAATTTAGAAAACGGCGGCAATTTTGACGAACAGCGCGGGCACGGGAAAGAATGCGCCGCTTCGGGCGGGCTGACCAGCGTAAAAGCGGAGTTGCCGCAGCGACCGCAGAATTTTACGCCTTCGGCATAACGCGAATTGCAGCGCGTGCAGGCGACGATGCCGGGCAGAATGCTCGACTGCTCGCCGACGCTGCCGCTGCCTTGCGAAGGCGACGGCTGGCTTCCCTGCTGTAAGGATTTCAGATGCGCCTGAATGACCTGCTCGTTTCCGTCCTCGCGGATTTCAATCACGCGGTCGTCGTCTTTTTCGCCCGCTTTCGAAACGCGCAAAACGTGCTGTCCCGCCGGAATCCCGGTTAAAATCAGCCTGCCCGTACTGCCGATTGTCCCGTGCCGCTCGTCGTCGACATAAACTTCCGAGCCGACCGGAGCGAGAATAACCACTCTGGATTTTCCTGTAGTTTTTCGTTCGGAAACGTCTTCGGCAGCCTTTTCCAGCTCCGAAATCCAATCGCCGACGTTCGCCGGTCGCTTCGCCGGCTCGCGTTCCAAAGCCAGCATTATCGCTCGCTCGACGTCCGCCGGAATATCCGACCTTAGGGAAGAAAGCGGCGGCGGCGTGTGCATGATTTTCTGCATCACGAGCTGCATCAAATCGCCCGCGAACGGCGTTCTGCCGCCGAGCATCAGGTAAGCAATCGTGCCGAGCGCGTAAACGTCCGCCCGCACGTCGACGCCGAGTTCCGGCTGCATCTGCTCGGGCGACATAAATTCCGGCGTGCCGATAATTCCGCGCGAGGACGGCGTCGCGTTCGAAGCCGTGTCGGTCACGGTCTGATTGACGATTTTCGCCAGACCGAAATCGCCTACCTTTATAAAACCGTCCTCGGATTTGCCGGTTTTTTTCTGCATTATAAAAATATTGGCGGGTTTTAAATCCCGGTGCAGAATCCCGGCGTCGTGCGCGGCTTCGACGCCTTCGGCAATTTGTTTGAGCAGATTGACGGCGCGCTTGACGGTCAAAGTTCCCTCGCGGCGCAAAAGACGATGCAGCGTTTCGCCCTCGACGTATTCCATCACCAGATAAAAAACGCCGTCCTCGGTTTTGCCGAAATCCGTCACGTCCACGACGTGCGGGTGACTAATCGAAGCCGCCGAGCGAGCCTCGCGCTCGAAACGCACAATCGCCTCGCCTTCCTGCAAGTCCTCGGAGTTCAGCAAATCCTGACGCACGGTTTTCACGGCGACGCGCCGCGTTCCAAGATTTTCGTCCCGGGCGAGATAAACCTGTCCCATCGCGCCGCGTCCCAGCCGTCGTTCGATAAAATATCGACGCGCCAGAAGCTGCGTTCCCGGCAAAGTGTGGCGCGTCTGCGACTGGTCTTGCGGGCAGAACTGCACTTCTTCGCCGTAACAAATTTCACATTTGGGACATTCTCTCATCGGTTCGGTCTAATCCGCTTTTTATTTTCGCTTTAAGCCTGAAATTTTCCAAATTAAGAACGGTAATTTTCGCCGAATTTGCAAATTTCAACGCTTCAAGGATGGTTTGGACAATAAATTTCAAAGTTGCTATAATCCGTTTCGGCAAATTTCGTTTTTTCGAACTTGCCGTTTGAATCAATAAAGTGGGTCGTTAGCTCAGTTGGTAGAGCAGAAGACTCTTGTTCTTTAAAATAGGAGCGTTCATTGGAAACAATGAAATGAAAATGCGGCTGTATGCTGGAAACCCCTGAGAGCTTCAAGTACGAACAACATTGTGCGTGAAAATTTTGAAGATTGGGCAATCAGCAGGCAACTCTTAAATTTTTATAAAATTTTAAGAAAGCCCTCAGAGACTGTACGCCGCGCGCCCAAACAGATTCGGCTGTGGGTGATGAGACAGTCCAGACTACAACGCTGTTTTCGACGGCGGCTGGTGAAAGCCAGTGTGGTAAAGTAATCTTCGGGTCGCTGGTTCGAGCCCAGCACGACTCACCATTTTTTTGATTTTTTTCTTTTCCTTTTTTCCGCAAAAGGTTATGATTGATTTGGACCTGGCTGTCGCCGGTCACTGCGCTTTTCCGCTTTTTCTACTTCCTTTTCCTTCCAATATAGAGGTTTTCCTTTGATGAGCTTAATTCAAACGTCTTTTGAAACCGCAACGGGTCTGCCCGGTTTTGTCGGCTACGTTTTCTTTTTCGCGCTCGGCTCGGTTATCGGCAGTTTTTTAAACGTCGTCATTCATCGCGTGCCGAACGACCTTTCCATCGTTTTTCCGAACTCGGCTTGCCCGCGCTGCAAAAATCCGATAAAGCCTTACGACAATATTCCGATTCTGAGCTGGCTTTTTTTAGGCGGAAAATGCCGCAACTGCAAAGAGCCGATTTCGCCGCGCTATCCGGCAGTCGAACTGCTGACGGGATTACTTTTTCTGCTTGTTTTCTGGCAAATCGGTTTCAACTGGTTTCTGCCCGTCTGCCTCGTTTTCGCGGCGGCGATGGTCGCGCTGATTTTTATCGACGCCGAGCACATGATTTTGCCGGACGTCATCACGTATCCGCTGATTATTTTCGCGGTTGTCGCCAGATTGATTTTCGCTTTCGCCTTCGGAAATCTGTTTTTCTCCGACCTCGCTTTTTTTCCGGCGACTTATTTTGCCGGTTATCCGGTCTGGATTCTGACCCTGATAAATGCCGCGTTCGGCGCTTTGATGGGCGGCGGCTCTTTATGGCTGGTCGGCGAGCTGTGGAAACGCCTGCGCGGCGTCGAAGCGATGGGCTTGGGCGATGTGAAAATGATGTTCGGCGTCGGCGCGCTGCTCGGCTGGCGGCTGACCTTTCTGACGATTTTTCTCGGCGCGTTTACCGGCTCGGTCGCCGGCGTTTTCCTTATCGCCCGGCAGAAAGATAAAGATTTTCAGTCGCTCGTTCCCTTCGGAATTTTTCTCGGCATCGGCTCGATTGTCGCGCTTCTGTTCGGCGAGCAGATTATCGACTGGTATTTCAGAACGTTCGTGCCGTAAATTAGTTCAAGGTTCAAAGTTCAAGGTTCAAGGTTTCAGATTAAGACATGAGTCTGTTTTGAAACTTTGAACCTTAAACTTTGAACTTTGAACCTTGAACCTTGAACTTTGAACCTTGAACTCCTTAATCGACGAGCGATTGCAGTTTGACGGCTCTTTCCATACATTTGGTCGAACAGTAAGCGGTTTTCGTGCGCAGTTTTAAGGCTTCGGACTGCGCGACCCACGTTCCGCAGCGCTCGCAGCGAACTAATTGCTCGCTCTTATCGGAGGCGCGCTGCCTGACCTGTTTTTGCTGCTGCGGTGGTCGGCTCGCCTGTTTCATCATCCTGAACATCTTCCACATCTGCCAGCCGGTTTGCAGGTGACGGCGATAACGCAGCGCGACGAGCACGACGGGAATTAATAATAACAGTAAGATAATTAACCACTTCATTGTTGTTTGTTTCTGCTTTGCGCAATCTGCGCTTCCAATGCGGGCAAGGCTTCATTGGCTGAATTGATTTGTTTCAATCTATTGAAAAAGTCTTCGGCTTCTTTCGTTTTCCCCAGGCTGGAATTCGCGCGGATTAAATTTTCCATCGCTTTTTCGTGCCGCGGATTTATTTCCAGAGCTTTTTCATATTCCGCAATCGCTTTTTCCGTCTCCGGCGGCGCGGCGAAAAAATAACTCATGCCCAAATCGTTCTGCACGTCGGCGTCCGTGCTTTTTATCGACAATGCCTGCCGGTAAAACCCGCGCGCCTGTTCGATTGCCGCGTTGTCTTTATTAATCTGCCCGATGTCCAGATAAACATTGCCGAGCGCGACAATCGTGGCGTAATCCTGCGGATTCATTTCATTTGCGCGTTTCAAAAGGCGCGCCACGTCCGGCAGATATTTCGCGTCCTGTTTCATCTGCGAATAGCGATAAAGCCCGATTGCCAGATTCTTCTGAAAGTCGAAATCCGAGGTATTCCGGTCGGCTTCCTCTATTTTTTTCCGGATTTCCTCGTCCGCCAGCGTGAACTCGTCGGATTGCTGCCGCTGTTGCGATTGAGCATTTTTGAGCTGCGCGTTTTCCGCTCGCAGGGCGTCCAAATCTTTTCGGTTCAGCGCGTTGGCTAAAAGAAAACCGCCTGCGAAGCTGGCGATGACGGCAATGACGGTAAGCGCGATTGCTTTTTTATTCATTTACGAAAAAGTTTAGCAAAACGTTTTCAAAAAGCGAAAAGCGTCTTCGCGGGCGGCAAAACCGGCGACGACGCTTTCTCTTAAAAAAAAATCAACTTATTTATTTTTTATCGTCTTTTTCCGAGGCGATAAAGGGCAAATCTTCCGAGCGGCGACGCGGCAGCGGGTCGGTGGCGCGGCGGCGCGGAACGGTCGTGCCGCTGCGGCGGTCGACGCTGCCGGCGGGCAACCCTTTGCCGTGAACCGCTTCGACCAGAATTCTGGTAATTTCCTGCGAAAGCGTTCGATGTTCGAGCGCCGCGCGTCGGCGCAAAGATTCTTTCAATTCGTTCGGCACGTACGCACCGATAAAAACACCTTTACGGTTAGCCATTATGACATTCTCTCCTTAAGTTCTCCGGGAAGTAGTAGAAAATTTTGCCTGTGCTTGGAGCAAGTCTGTAAGCCGAATTTTGTTCTTTGAAAAGATTCAAAGCGGCAATCATTCATCTAGGCTGTTTGTTGCCAAACAGCTCAAGCGACCTACCCGAAAACGCCGTCTGATTTCTCAGACGCGAGAGCGGGCAGCTCTCATTAAGCGTTTCCCTATTTGGTCTTGCACCGCGAGGAGTTTGCCTAGCCGCACTTATTACTAAATGCGCTGGTGCGCTCTTACATTAAGTTCGATTGAACCGAACCGCACCGTTTCACCCATAACCCGCGCGTCTCGCGACGCGGATTTGAAATCTCAAATTTGAAATTTCAAATTGCACGCTCGGAAAGCGTGCCGGCTGGTCTGTTCTCTGTTGCACTTGTCGTCGCCCTCTTTTTTGCAAAAGAAAGCGCCCGGACGTTATCCGGCTCGCCGCCCTTCGGTGTTCGGACTTTCCTCTCCCGGAAAAATTTCCGGCAGCGACTGCCCGACTTGCTCCAATTATGCAAGGCTGGTTTAGTTTAACAAAAAATGTTCAACAAAACCAATCCGAGTTTATTTATAGAGATTTTTCGTCAATTGCCGATTTCAATCGTGTCGCCGGCTGTAAGAGCCGGGTCGGCAATCTTTCCTTCCTTGATGAATTTCAAGTCGAATTCGGTCGGAACGAGCTTCCCTTGCGCGTCGCGGCGGCGAATAATAACCTTGCGCGTCGAAGATTTTTTCAAGCCGCCGCACGCCAGAATCGCCTGCGTCAGCGTCAGCCCGTCGTGAAATTCCTTCTGCCCGCCCGAAACGATTTCTCCGCCGATAAAATAAAACTGTGACTGACCGCCGCTCGCGCCGCCGCCGGAGATGACGCGGATAATATCGTTCGGGTAAATGAGCGTTTCGTTGTCATCCAGTTTGACGGTAATCGTCTGTTTATCGCCGGCGCGCAAAATTGTCGCTTTATTCGCCGCCGGGTGCGGAATCGCTTCCGCCATTATCACGTAGAGCGGAATCGCTTCGCGCCGCAGGGCTTTCGTTCCGGGCTTTTCGACCGAGCCGAGAACGCTGATGGTGTGGCTGGCGTAATCTCTGACGGTCACGCTGATTTGCGGGTTTTCGTAAAGCCTGACTTTTTCTTTTAATAAATCTTCAATCTCAGCCGACGTCAGCCCCGCAACTTGCAGCGGCTCTTGCCCGGCGAGCGGGTAATCAATCGCGCCGCTTTCCAGAACGGTGAAAAGCGTCGAGTCTTTAGCGGGCGAATTCAAAATGCGGATGTCCAGAACGTCGCCCGCGCCGACCTTGTAAATTTCGGTCGGCTGCGCGTTCGCGCTGTTGCGTTTGGCGATGTCCAGAGTTTTTTTCGCCGCCGAGCGGCTTTCAAATTCGGCGGTCTGGTTTCCGGTTTTGCGCGTCCCGGCATTTTCCGTCGGCAAAGCTTCGCTGTTTTCGCTATTGCGGCTGGTGTTGTTGCTTTGGTTAACGGTTAATCCGGCATTGCCGTTCGCGACCGGGTTTTCCGCCGTCGTATTTCTAATTTCTTCGGTGTTTTTTTTGACGGTCTCGGCTTTTTTCTTCGGGTTCGGCGAAAAGGGCGAGTTTCGTTTCGCGACCGGAGGATTCGGCGTCGTCTGCTGCTGCTGCGCGTAGGAATCGCTCAAAGGCAAAGCCAGGACAGCTCCGATTGTAAAAAAGACGAATTTATAGAAAGGCTTTTTCATAACAGTTTTTCATAAGCCCCGCGCGCGTTCGGACTGATTCTGGTTGGACGAATGCAACAAAGATAAATCAGACCGGCGCTTTTAGGCAAATGATATTTGAAAACATCGGCGCATTATTTTCGCCTTCGCTTTTATAAAAACCTAAAAGCTCTTTTTTTCTAGTGTTTTGTGAAAAAAATTATTTTTTGCCGTGCGGAAAAATTTCCGCCGGAAAAAGGTGTTTCCATTTCGTGCTGAATAGATTTTCCACCGCTTTTTCGGTTTCGGCGGCGGTGCGGCAGGTTTCCAGTTGTTTGACGATGGCGTGCGCTTCTTCAAAAGCGATGTTCGAGACGATTTGCCGGACGCGCGGAATCGAGTTGACGTTCATACTCAGCTCGGTCGCGCCGAGCCCGATCAGAATCGGCACGTAGACGGTCGAGCCAGCCATCTCGCCGCAGATGATTAAGGGAATATTTTTGTTTTCAGCCGCCCGAACGACCGCTTTGACCGCGCGCAAAACCGCCGGATGCAGCGTGCGAAACCAATCGGCGACGGCTTCGTTGTCGCGGTCGACCGCCAGCAGATACTGCACCA
>DATHBC010000899.1:0-1759 GCA_035296345.1 Pyrinomonadaceae bacterium
ACGGCTCGCTTTCCCGAAGCGGATTGACGATTTTCAGATTCACGTCCACGGGCACGACGCGCTTGAATTTGAAGCCCATTTTTTTGAATTTGCCGAAGACGAAAGCTCTGCCCGTCACCTGCCACTCGGTTTCGGAGCGAAAAATTTCTTTTAAGCCGCCTTTGATGCTCTGCGTGGCGCTGACAAAAATTTTAATCGGTTTTTTCAGCCGCGCGGGTTTGTTTTTCTCGATTTCGAAAGGCTCTCTGTATTCTTCGATTTCGACCTTTAAACCGTTGACGCGAAAGTCTCTGAAAGTTAGAAAGTCGATTTTTCCGCTCTGGTCAAACACGGTCATCTCGCCGGAAACCTGAAAGGTCGCGCCCAGCGGCGTGATTCCGACGAGCTGCGGCGCGTCGAAATCGACTATGACGCGGAAATCTTCTCCCGCGCTGTTTCGGCTCGCTCCGGTTTGCACGGAAATTTTCGCTTTGTGAACTTTATAGCCGCGAATCTCGTCCGGCAAATCCTGCGCTTTGAGAGTGAAAACAAAAATTAAACCGCAGAGACACAGAGACGCAAAGATTTTTAAGAAAAATTGTCCACAGATGGACACAGGTAAACACAGATAGGAAAAGCTTCTATCCTGTAAATCCTGTCTATCCTGTTTGAATCCGCGTTTATCTGCGTTCATCCGTGGTTAATTTTCTTTCAATAAAATCTCGAATGTCGTTCCGCGACCCGCCGCGCTTTGGACGGAAATCCCGCCGCCGGTTTTTTCCGCCAAATCTTTGACGACGTCCAAACCGACGCCGCGACCGGATATTTCCGAGACGGTTTCGCCGGTCGAAAAGCCGTGCGCGAAAATCAGATTCAGAATTTCCGGCTCGGAAAGGCGCGCGCCGGCTGAAATCAGATTTTTTTCGACGGCTTTGCGCCTGACTTTTTCCAAATCTATTCCGCGCCCGTCGTCGGAAACTTTCAGCCGCAAAGCGCCGCTCTCGTTTGACGCCAGCTCGATTTTTATTTTGCCTTCGCGCTCGATGCCGTGGTCAATCGCATTGCGAACCAGGTGCAGCAGAATGTCGAAAATCGTCTTTAACGCCTGCGGCGAGAGGTCTTTATTTTCAAACGCGGTTTCAAGTTCGACCTTTTTGCCGAGCCGCGCGGCGAGTGATTTTCCGTGACCGGCAATCCGATGCAAAATTCCCGGCAGATTGTTTGAAAATATTTGATAAGTCTGCTCGACAATCTCCGCCGGATAATTTTCAACTATTCGGTCGATTTCCTCAAAAGTCGCGTAGATAATCTGGAAACCGATTTTGCCCTGCGCGGCGAATTTCGCGCTCGGCAGCGCGGCGACGACCTCGCCTTTGGCGCTTAATTTTTCCCGGAAAGCTTTAAATTCGCCGGCAAAATTTGCCGCGTCGAAGCCGATTTCCAGAATGTTGAGATTATTTCCGTTTTCCATCGCGGCGTTTAAAGCCGCTTTTTCCTGACCGGACAACTGCGCGGCGAGCGATTCGGGAATTTCCGCAGCGTAATCGCGTGATTGCATTTCGGTCGCCAGCCCGGATTGAAACTCGCCAAGCTTTTCGGCAAGCGAAGGCGAAATCCGGAAATCTTTTTTCGACAGCGATTCGATTAGAGCTTCGATGCCTTCGAGCAGCAAAGCCTTTGATTTTTCAGCCGGAAGCGAACCGGTCCTGGCGGCGGAAAGCAGATTTTCCAGCGCGTGCGCCAGAATTGCGCTGACCGAAAAGCCGAAGGTTTGCGAAGT
>DATHBC010000900.1:0-3325 GCA_035296345.1 Pyrinomonadaceae bacterium
GACGACCCGAAATCGACCGGGCTGGCTGCGGACGAGATTCCGAAAATGCATGAAAACGTTTCGGGCGCGGATAAAGCCGGTTTGCAGATTATGATTCACGCCATCGGCGACCGCGCAAATGACGAGGTTTTGAAAGTTTACGAGCGCGTCGGGCGGGAAAACGGCGCGAAAGACCGGCGCTTTCGCATCGAGCACGCGCAGCATTTGAACGCTGATTTGATTCGCCGCTTTGCCGGCGGAAAAATTATCGCTTCGATGCAGCCCTATCACGCGATTGACGACGGGCGCTGGGCTTGGAAGCGTCTGGACGAAAAGCGTCTGAAAGGAACCTACGCCTTTCGCGCGCTGCTCGATTCGGGCGCGATGCTGGCTTTCGGCTCGGATTGGTACGTCGCGCCGCTCAATCCGCTGATGGGAATTTACGCCGCCGTCACGCGCCGCACCCTGGACGATAAAAATCCTGCGGGCTGGATTCCCGAACAGAAAATTTCGGTCGAAGAAGCCGTGCGCGCCTACACCGTCGGCTCGGCGTTTGCGGAATTTCAGGAAAACGCGAAAGGCACAGTCACGACCGGAAAACTCGCCGATTTGGTCATTCTCTCGGACGATATTTTTTCGATTAATCCGAACGACATCGGCAAAACAAAAGTTTTAACGACCATTGTCGACGGAAAAATCGTCTACCAGGTAAATAATTGAGAAGTGAGAACTGAGAACTGAGAACACGTCTTATTTTTTAGTTCTCAGTTCTCACTTCTCACCTATATTAGTCGTCGATGCGCGCTACGTCAGACGTCGTATCGTTCGCGTTCTGCACCGCGCCGACGCCGTGGTCGGGAAAGCTGTCGCCGTAGTTTTCGGTCGAATGGTCTTGCCCGATTTCGGTTTCGGCGGCTGTAGTTTCGTTGGAAATGGCGTTGATGTCTTCGTCCGAAACTTCGCCGGTTGCGCCGGGAATGTCGCGACCCGAGCGTTCGTCTTCCTCGCGCTGTCGCGGCGTCGCTTCCTGTTCGTTTGCGCTGCTTGATTGCTGCATTGTTTTTTTTACCGCCTTTTCTTTAAAATTCGATTGTTTTTATTCAATCGTGTGTTTTTATTTTCGCAGACAATCCGGCGGATTTCCAGATTACGGCGAAATTTATTTGCCGGCGCGCTCGATAAAAATATCCGCGCCTTGCTTAAACCTCGTTTCGTGTGCTAAAAATCTAGCAATAATTTAATAAACGGAGCTAATAATGAAAAAACTTTTCGGACTCTTGATTTTAACTTTCGTCTTGTCTTTTGCCGCTTTCGCGCAGGAAAAAATGAAGGAAGCCAAGCCGACCGACGCCGATAAACAGGCTAATTTCGATTCTAAAGGAATGATTAGACGCGGCGCGGCGCTTTCCGATAAAGCGGAAAAAGTTTCGCTGGCGAAGGTTCTGGAAAATCCCGCGAAATACGCCGGAAAAACCGTGCAGGTCAAAGGCGTGATTGTCCGCTCCTGCAAGATGGAAGGCTGCTGGGCGGAGCTTGCGCCCGCCGCAAACGCAAAATCCGTGCGCGTCAAGATGAAAGACCACGCCTTTTTTATCCCGCTTCAATCCGCCGGGTTCAAAGCCAGAGCCGACGGCGTTTTCACCGTGAAAACCCTGACGAAAGCGCAGGTCGACCATATGATTGAAGAAGACGGCGCGAAATTTGAAAACCGCAACGCCGACGGCACAGTCACGGAAATCTCGTTCGAAGCGACCGGCATCGAGCTGCGGAAAAGCTAATTTTCACAACGGAAAACGGATAATGGAAAACGGAAAGTGAAGAAAGCGATTCTTTTATTTTCCGTTTTCCGTTTTCCGTTTCCCGTTCTCCAGAAGTTTTGCCTTCAGAATCAAAACCGCGCTCAGGGCGTGTTTGATTTCGCCGCTCAGAACTTTTTCGACCGCTTCGTCAAAGCTGATTTTTACGGATTTCATCGCTTCGGTTCCTTCGCGCTGCGGCTCGGTGAATTTTAATTTCCGGGCGAGGAAAAAATGCGCCCGCGAGCTGACGATTGAAGTGTCGGTTTCCGCCGCGCCCAAATCAATCCATTCATCGGCTTCGATGCCCATTTCCTCGCGCGCTTCGCGTTTGGCGTTTTCCAGCGGCTCGCCTTCGTCCATCCCGCCGGCAATCACTTCCAGGCTTTCCGCGCCGAGCGCGTAGCGAAACTGCCGCGTCAGATAGACGTTATTTTCGTCGTCAATCGCCAGCGTGCAGACGCCCGCTTTCATCCTGACGGTCGCGTATTCGCCGTCCTCGCCGTCCGGCTGGACGACTTTATCTTCAAACAGTTCGAGAAACTCGTTTTTATAAATCCGTCGGGACTCTTTAATCGTCCACGGTCCGTTTTTCTTTTCCATAATTCGCCGATTATTGTAACATTTGTTTGCGCGATAAAAATTTATAAAATCGCTCAAGGCATTATGAGAGCAAAGTTTTCCAGACTGATTTTTCTAATTCTCCTCGGCTTTCTGGCGGCAGCCGGAAACGCTTCCGCGCAGGGCGTTTTGAGCGGCAGGCTTTTAAAATTTAACGGGAAACCGCTCGCTTACACGGAAATCGAGCTGGTTCCGGTCGATTCAGCCAGGCAGGTCGCCAGCCGTCAGCTTTGGACGACCAGCACGGCGAGCGGCAATTTTACTTTCGACAAAATCCCGCCGGGCGAATACACGCTGAGCATCAATTTCGGCGAAAAGCCGACGGATTTATCGCCTTACGCCACATATTTTTACCCGAAAGCGGCGAACCGCGCGCTGGCGAAAATTTTTGAAGTCCGCGCCGACACGCGCCTCGCGAATCTCGTTTTTCAGCTTTCGCCGCCGCTCGCCAAGCGAAAAATCGTCGGCAAAGTGTTCGGCAAAGACGGCAAGCCCGCGCCGAACGCTTACGTCGCGCTGCGCGACGTCGAAGGCGACAAGGAAGACCCGCTTTTTGCTTTCTCGCCAATCAAAACCGACGCGGGCGGGAATTTTTCGCTTGTCAGCTTTGAAGCGAGAAAGTACCAGATTTTCGCGATATTGCTCGAAGGCAGCGACAAATCGCCGCGTTTCGACCCGCGCGCCAAACTGGTCGCGGCGGCAAAATCCGAAGTTTTTCTGCTGGACGCCAGAACCGGAAGCATATCCTTAACGCTCGAAAACGTGACCGATTCCGATACTCCGGCGGAAGATACGGAAAATTAGGTCGAAGATTCAAACTGAGCTTTTCGCCGTTTAGAGAAATTTCATATGTTATAATTTCAATATTATGGGGCAAATAACCATCGAGATTCCGCAGCAAATCAATCGAAGTTACCGAATTGTTTCTG
>DATHBC010000901.1:0-9983 GCA_035296345.1 Pyrinomonadaceae bacterium
CTCTACGCGCGGCGCGGAATTTACGCCGAAGCCGAAAAAACCCTGATGAGAGCCTTAAAGGTCGTCTCCGTCAACGAAAAGAAACAGCTCGCGCAGGAGTTTGAGTCGGTCGGCGACGGTTTTCTGCGAAAAGGGCAGAAAACCGATGCCGCGCGGGTTTACCGGCAGGCGCTGATGCTCGATAATGAAAAGAAAGATTTGGTCAACAAATTAACCGAAGCCCAAAAAAGTTAAAACAGTTTATTGAAAACCGCGCCGGATTAGGCGTATTAGATTTTAAGCGTTTTACGACGTTTAAATTTCCTGTCTGCCAGGCGAGGTCTTCAATAAAATTTTATGGGCGTTTTTATAGGTGAAGCAACAATGTTCTATTGTCCCAAGTGCCGCCGCACCTACGAAGATGGAAGTCAGAGGTTCTGCTCAAACGACGGCGGACGACTTCTGCCTGCGCTATCCGCGACCATCCGGACCGGTGAAGGCAAAAAAGGCGTGTTTTCGACCTTGCTTGCCAAATCGTCTAAACAGGCAGAAACAGCCGCTCCCGACGAAAGCCTCGCGCCCGCGCCGAAATTTATAAAAGTCGAACAAACGATTCAGCCCGATTTTCCGCCGCCGCCGCTCACGACGAATGAAGCTTTTACTGCGAAAGAACCGAAAACAAAGCTCGAATTCGAGCCGATACCCTTAGAAGAGGCAACGAAATCAAATACCGAAACCCGACGGCAGCCAACGGAAACAAAACCCACGTCAGAAACAAAACCCGCGCAAAAAACAAAACCCGCGACGGAAACAAAACCCGCGACGGTAACAAAGCCCGCGACGAAAATAAAACCGCTGGCGGAGTTTAATCCCGCGATGGAAACAAAGCCCGCGGCGCGTCTGATTAAACCGAGCGAAATTGCTTCCGGCACGGCGAAGGTCGGCGACCGCAGCCTCAACCCGGCGGGCAGACCGGCGATTTCGTGGGAAAAACCGAACGTTCTGCTCGGGCAAATCGTCAAAGGTCGCTACCTGGTGACGGAAAAAATCGGGCAGGACGAAACGAGCATTTCCTATCTGGCGCAGGATAAATTATCGCCCGAAAAAAAGGTCGTCGTCCGCGTTTTGATGGAAGAAGACGCCGAAGATTTAGCCAGCCGGATTTTCGCCGAAGAGAGAGTTTCGCTGTCGCACCTGAATCATCCGAACGTCGCCGGTTTGATTGATTCGGGCGAATTGCTGGAAGGCAAGCCTTTTATCATTTCGGAATACGTCGTCGGCAAATCGGTCAAGGATAAATTGCAGCAAACCGGGCAGTTTAACGCTCTGCGCGCCGCGCGCATCGTTCGCCAGGCGGCTTATGCGCTGAGCGAAGTCCATCAAAACGGCGTTCTGCATCGGAATTTGAAGCCGGAAAACATCGTTCTGACCGTTAACGAGGCGGGCACGGAACAGGTCAAAGTCACGGATTTTGCGGTTTCCGACGGCAGGCAGTTGTCCGACAGCCCGGCATATAAATCGCCCGAACAGCTCGAAGGAAAATTGCCGTCGTTTGCCAGCGATATTTACAGCCTCGCGGTCATCGCCTATCAAATGCTGACCAATCGCCTGCCGTTTGCCAACGCTAATTCCGTCAACGAGTTAATCGCCGCGCAAAAGAAAGGCTTGAACCTCAACGCGTCGAATCTGCGGCTGGATTTGCCGCCGCTGCTCGACGAGATTTTCGGAAAAGCGCTTGCCTACAAACCGTCCGGGCGTTACCCGAAAGCGCGCGATTTCGGCGACGCATTTTTTAACGCTCTGGCGACGAGCGGCACGACTGCCGCTATGCCTAAGCCTGCCGCAGCAGAAAAGGACGTAGAAAAAATTTCCGACGAACCCGTGCCGCTGATTTCCGCCGACACGCCGCTCGAAGACGTCGAAATCGAATTAATCGACGACGAACCGGAAAATACCGGCTTTGCCTCTCGCGAACCGGAAATCGAAGAGAAAGCCGAAAGGGCTGAGGCGAAAACGAAAGACGAAGCCGAACCCGCCGCGGCAGCCGAAGATTTGCCGGGGGAAAAACGCTCGCCCGCGCCGGTCAAAGCGGCGAGTAAATCGTGGATGGGTTTTTACGTTTTAGGCTTAATTGGTCTCGTCCTCGGTCTGTGGGCGATTTGGTATTATTTTTTGAACCGTCCGAATCAGCCGGAGTTTACTCCGCCGGCAGCAAATCAGGTTGCCGCGACCGGCGAAAACTCGAACGCGGCGCTTGAAAATACGGCGACGATAGCGGCGAATAACGCTGCTTTGCCCGAGCCGACGCCGGAAATCGAGATGCCGCCGCTCGAACGCGAGATTTTACCGCCCGCCAATTCCGTGTCGTTTATCAACACGTGGCAAAATCTTTCGCCCGAACTGGCAAAATACTATCGCGGATTCGCCTTTTATTATCCGAAAGAATGGGTTCGCACGCCGAGCGAGAAAAATTTTGCCGACGTCGCCAGAAAAAACGAAAACGGCATTCTGATTGAGCAGATGCTCGTGGCGTATTACAACAGCAAGGGAACTTTTAAAGCCGACCGCGAAAATTTCGGCGCGCTGGTCAAAGAATCGAATAAAAAACTCGCCGAACGGATTCCGGATTACCGCTTCGTTTCCGAAGGCGAGAGAACTATCAACGGCGGCTGGAAAGTCTATGAAATGCGGTTTGAAGGCAAAATCCCATCGAAAACCGCCGGCGGCGCAAGCATCAAAGTTTACGGCAGACGCCTGTTTATGCCGCCGATGCGGCAGGGCATCAAGAGCGGTTTTACGATTACGATGCTGGCGACGTCGCTCTCGCCGAACGTGCAGACGGTTGAAGACGTCGGCGAAAAGGGCGATTTGCGGACGATTCTGTCGACTTTCGAGCCTTCGCGGATGTAATAAATTCCGGTTTTCCGAAAGGTTTTCCGAAAGCGTAGGGAAATGTTTCCTTACGCTTTTTATTTTGACCTGAGTTGCAGTAGAATCTTGCGATAGTAAATGTCAGCTTGTTATCAATTACGAATAAAAAATTACGAATTACAAATTAAAATTCCGTAACCCTTTTAACTTCAAATTCGAACTTTGATTTTCATTTTTGAAAAGCCGTCGAAGTTCCGAATCATCGTTCGTAATTCGTACTTTTTAATTCGTAACTGACCGAACGTCATCCAAAAATATGAAAATCGTTTTAGCCGAAGAACGCGACGGGCGGCAGATGCCCGAGCAAGCTTTCGAATCGCAGCAGGAGCAGACAGTCAGAATCGGGCGCGACGCCGCCGAGTGTCAAATCGTTTTCGACAACCAGCAGTTTCCCATGGTTTCGCGCAAACACGCCGAATTGCGCTGGCAAAACGGTTCGTGGCTGCTGACCGATTCGGGTTCGAGTTACGGCACGTATCTGAACGGGGAGAAAATCAGCCAGCCGCAAGCCGTGCAAGCCGGAAGCGCGCTCCAATTCGGCACGAACGGTCCGGTCGTTCGCGTCGTGAGGATTGAATCCGCCCAGCCGCAGCCGCAAGCGCCGGTTTACGCGCCGCAAGCCCAGCCGCAGCACCGACCGGTTTCCTCCGCGCCCCTTCCGCCGCAGATTTCGCCGCCGCAGCAAGCTTCGAATCAGCCAGCCGGAGCAGGCGCGGCGGGCGGTTCTCAGGAAACGCCGCAACTGATTTTCGTCGGCACGAGTCGTCTCGAACCTTATAAAATCACCAAAGACAGCTTCTGGCTCGGACGCGACCCGAATTGCGATATTGTGATGGAAGCCAATGCCGTGATGGTTTCGCGCAAGCATGCTCAGGTCTCGCGTCAAAACGGCGGTTTTGTAGTGACCGACAACGGCAGCTTTAACGGAACTCTGGTCAACGAGCAGCGCATTTCCACGCCGACGCCGATTTATCACGGCGACGAGATTCAGCTCGGAATGGGCGGACCCGTTCTGCGTTTTATCGCCCCGAATCAAACCGCGCCGAAAGGAGCGAGCCTCGCCGGTCAGCGCGCCGTCGCCGCCGGTCAGCAAGCCGTTTTGCAGGATTTGCCCGACCAGCCGGTCGGCTCGAAAACGATGGTTTTTCGCGGCGGCAACGCCACCCAGCAAGTTAAACCGGAGTCTTCGGCGCAGCCGCAACTGTTGATGCAGTTGACTTTCGGCGGTAAGCAGGAATTGACTATCGGGCGCGGCGACGACAACGACGTCAAGCTCGACGGCTTGCAGATTTCCAATCGCCACGCGCGGCTTCTGCAATCCGGTTCAAGCGTCTCAATCGAAGATTTAAACTCGACGAACGGCGTTTACGTCAACGGTCAGAAAATCTCGCGCCAGAACATTTCCTCTTCGGACGCGGTGCAAATCGGCTCGTTCATGATTCGCGTCGATGATGCGGGAAACATCGGCGTTTTCGACACGCGCTCGAAAACGCGCATCGATTCGGTCAACATTACAAAGGAAGTCAAAAATCGTTCGGGCGGCGGCAAGCTCAAACTGCTGGACGAAGTTTCGCTGACGATTATGCCGAACGAGTTCGTCGGTCTGCTCGGTCCTTCGGGCGCGGGAAAATCGACGTTTATGGATGCGCTGAACGGAATGCGACCGGCGTCGGGCGGCAGCGTTCTGGTCAATAATCTCGACCTTTATCAAAACCTCGACGCGCTGAAACAATCAATCGGCTACGTTCCGCAGGACGATATTATTCACCGCGAGCTGACCGTCTATCGCACGCTTTATTACGTCGCCAAGCTGCGGCTTTCGACCGACGTTTCGCGCGGGGAAATCGACCAGATTGTCAACGAAGTGATGGACGTGACCGGCTTGAGCGAACGCCGCGACGTGCCGATTAATCAGCTTTCCGGCGGGCAGAGAAAACGCGTTTCCATCGCCGTCGAGCTGGTGACAAAGCCGTCCGTTATTTACCTGGACGAGCCGACATCGGGTCTCGACCCGGCGACCGAAGAAAAAATTATGGTTTTGTTCCGCCAGATTGCCGAATCGGGCAGAACCGTGATTTTGACGACGCACGCGATGGAAAACGTCAAGCTTTTCGACAAAATCGTTTTGCTGATGCGCGGCAAACTGGTTTTCTACGGCAAGCCGCAGGAAGCTTTAGAGCACGTCGGCGCGAAAAGTTTTAAAGAGCTTTACGACAAGCTGGAAGAGCCGATTGAGCAGCGAATGGGCATGAACGGCGCGAACCGGCATCAGGTGACGGAACAGGTCGCCGAAGAGTGGAAACAGAAATTTACCCGCACGCCGCAGTATAAAAAGAACGTTTTCGAGCCGCTGCGGCAAATCGGGCAGGTGCAGTCGCAGGGCGTTCAGCAAAAACGAAAGCTCGGCGTTTTCGGCGCGGTTCGCCAGTGGATGACGCTTTCGCGCCGCTATTGGGAAGTTCTCGTGCGAGACAAATTCAACCTTTTGATTCTTTTCGCGCAGGCTCCGATTGTCGCGTTTCTGACGTTTCTCGTGATGGACAGCGACGAGCCGCGGGATTTCGTCTTTTTCGTTTTGTCGCTCGTCTCGGTCTGGTTCGGAACGTCGGTCGCGGCGCGCGAAATCATCCGGGAAAAAGCCATCTACGCGCGCGAGCGAATGGTCAATCTCGGGCTTATGCCGTATGTTTTCTCCAAGCTTTTTATTCTCGGCATCATTGTCGGCATCCAGTGCCTGATGCTTTTTCTGCCGCTTAAGCTTTTAGATTTGGTCGGATTAATGGAGATGCCGGGCGAGCTGCGCGGCATTCCGCAGTTCTGGGTGATGCTTTTGACGGCGGGCGTCGGCATCGCGCTCGGATTGTTTATTTCCGCGACGGTGAAAACTTCGGAAATGGCGACCTCGCTCGTGCCTCTGATTCTGATTCCGCAGATTTTATTTTCGGGCTTGGTCGGCGTTCCGACGGGACTTAACAAAGTCGCCGGGCTGTTGATGCCGGCGACCTGGTCGTTCGATACGATGAAGCGTTTTTCGACGCTCGACACGCTCAAAGGAAAAGGCGACGACGCAGCCCCCAGCGACAGAGCCGACGGCGAGGGCTATTACAAATACGTCGAGCAGGAAAACGACCGCCTCATCGCCGAATCGCGCGAGAAAATCGACAATTACAAAGCGAAATCCGAGCAGAAAATGAAGGATTACGAAAAGGAAATGAAGGACGATTTAGCCGCCGGACAGCGACCGGGCGATATGCCGAAGCTCGACGCCGCGCCGAAAATCGACGACCCGAAAAAAATCGAAAAGAATCTCAGCTCTTACGTCAACTTCCTGCATCCGTGGATGAACGAGGTTTTGAATCAGATTGTTTTGATGATAATGTTTTTTATATTGGTGATTGCCACGCTGATTGTTCTCAGGATGCAGGACATCGCGTGATAAATTAGGAATTGAAAAACCGAGCCTTGACCTTCGAGAACCGGCGCGGAATCAAAGGTCGAAGTTTTAAGGTCAAAAAACGAAAATTAAATGAAATTTGTAGTAAAAATCCCGGCGTTATTTATATTTTTAGCGATAGCTTTTTCGAGTTTTACGGCTTGCAATCGCGACGGCGGCAATAGTAGCGGCAGCGGCAGCGGTGCCTCGGCAAACAGCGGCGAGCAGAAGACGAAAACAAGCGAGTATCCGCCCGTTCCGGCGGCGATAATGCAGGCTGAATTAAAGGGCTTGGACGGCGCGAAACTGAAACTCGAAGATTACAAGGGCAAAGTCGTCCTGATAAATCTCTGGGCGACGTGGTGCGGACCGTGCAAAGGCGAAATGCCGCACCTTATCGAGCTGCAAAACGCGCACAAGGACAAAGGCTTCGAAATCCTCGGTCTGGATACGGACGAAAGCGAGACGGAAGCAAAAGTAAAAGGCTTTGCCGAGGAAATGAAGCTCAATTACACGCTCGGCTGGGTTGACGAAAAAACTTATAACGAGTTTTTAAAACTCAGCAAATTTCCCGGCATTCCGCAGAGCTTTCTCATCAGCCGCGACGGGCACTTGCTCGGCATTTACACCGGCGGCAGCCCGACGACGGTTATGAAGCTTAAAGACCAGGTCGGCAAAACCGTCAACGAATAAGTAAAAAACGTCGAAAATGCAAAACGCAAAATGCAAAACGCAAAATGAAAGGACAGATTTAATTCTAAATCTTAAATTCTAAATCCTGATATTTTGCATTTTGCGTTTTCGACGTTTTGCGTTTTCGACGTTTTGCCTTAATTGCGTTTTTCAATTTCGACGCTTATTTTCGGCTCGACCAGAATCGTTTTAAAGCTGGAAAGACTCACTAATCCGGCTGCCGCGCCTTTCGGTTTATTCACAAATTTTTTCTGCGTGTAATTGACGGCGGCTTTCACCTGATTTTTGCCCTGGCTGTAAAAGGCGGCTATCTCGGCGGCTTCGAGAAGCGTCTGCGGCGGCAGGGTTTCGAGCCGGTTAGGATTTCTGACCACCACGTGCGAGCCGCCGTAATCAGCCGCGTGCAGCCAGAAATCGAGCGATTTGGCGAGGCGAAAAGTCAGGTAATCGTTATCTTTCGAGCCCTTGCCGACGAGGATTTCAAAACCGTCGGACGAAGTGAATTTTCGCGCGCCTTTAAACGCGCCGCCGCCGCCGCTATTGTCCTTGTCTTTGGATTTCCGCGTTTTGCCGCCTGGTTTTTCGCCGCCGATTTCCGCTATAAACTGCTCGTCTTTTTCCGCAATCGCCTGTTCGAGGCTGTCTTTCCGCGCTTTGAGATTCGCAATCTGAGCTTCTAACTCCTCCAATCTTCCGGCGATTTCCGCTTTCGCGTTGCGCGCCTTGGTGTAGCGTTTGAAAAATTTTTCGGCGGCTTCGGTCAGGCTGGAATTTTCACCGATTTCCAGCTCGATGGCGGGCGCGTTTTCGTCGAAATAATCGACGACCAGAACTTTGTCGCCGTCGCGCACGGCGTCCGCCAGATTTGCCAGAATCAAATCGCCGTAACGCTTCCATTTCTCCGCGTCGCCGTGATTCGTCAAATCTTCGTTGAGCTTTTTAATCAGCTTTTCGCGCCTGGCGATTTCCTGCCTGATTTTCGCTTCGGCAGCTTTCGCGCGCGCCTGAAACTGTTTTTCGATTTCTAAATTCTGATAATGAGCGTCCAACGCTTCGGAAAGCGTCGCGAAATCGCCTTTCGGGAAAATCGAGTTTCGGTCTTCGGTTTTCGGCTGACCGCTGACTGCTGACTGCTGACTGCTTTTTTCGCGTTTCGGCGGTCGGTAGCGTGTGGCGATTTCCTGACCTTCGCCGGAATTTTCGCGCAGGGAATCGAGGATGAAATCGCGTTCGTCCAGCAGAAAGATGCTTGCCGAGCGTCCCGTAACCTGCGCGATGAGCGCGTATTTTTTTAAGCCTTCGATTTCGTCTTGCGCGAGAAACTCAAAACGCAGAACACGCTCGTTTTCTAGTTTTGCGACGTTTTGCAGCGCGGCGTTGGAAAGCCGTTTGCGGACGAAGAGAACGAACGGCGAAGGATTTAGCGATTGCTTTTCCAAATCGCGCAGCTTTCTTTTTATTAAATAAACGCGCGGGTTAACCGGCTCGACGCTGATGAAAAGATAGCTCGATTCGGGCAGGCGGAAATCGACGGCGAGCGTCAGGCGCGAGAGCTGGAAAATCTTGCCGAAAGGACGATTGACCAAATCCGTTTCCATCTCTTTTCCGACGGCTGCGAGTGTCGCTTCGTTCATAAATAAATAAACAGCTTAACACAATAAAAATGACGAGTAACTTTGCCAAGCTACTCGCCGAAAATTTTGAGTTCTTTAAGATTTTAATATTCTTCTCTGACGACAATCGTGCCCGCCAGAAGGTCGTGCGCGGCGCGCTTTTCGCTGTTAAAAAACAGCGGCAGAAAACCGATTCCGCCCAGCGCGAGCGAGAAAAGATAAACGCAGGAATTAACCGCCGCCTGATGAAACGTCGGGTAATCATTTTCTTCGATGTCGATGATTTCCAGCGAGAACAGGCGCATTCCGAAAGTTCTGCCCAGAAAACCGGTGCTGACCGTCATGTAAATAAACATAACGATGGCGAAAGTCGCCAGAAATGCAAGTAAACCCTGTAGCGTAAACAGGTTGCCGTTTAAAAGCATAAACGGCGACAACAGAATAAAGCTCAGAAAAGAGCCGATAATCAAATCGAAAAGTCCGGCGTTAAAGCGCAGCGAAACCGGCGCGCAATCTTCGATTTCTTCAAGCTCTTCCGCTTCCTGTTCAAAAACTTCGGCATCCTCGGCGGAATAAGCCGTCACGTCATCGTTTTCTTCGAAAAAATCATCAACCGACGGCGCGGCAAAATTTATTTTGTTTTCGGTCGCTTTGAAATTAATCGCGGGCGTTTCGACGCTGTTCGAAGCGGTTTTGACGACCTGCGACAAAGGCGGGAGCTTGTTGGTGTCGAATTTTTCAACTTCTCTTTCGACGATTGTTTCAGCCTTTTTCTCGATAATAAAAGTTTTCGGCTGCGTTCGCGGCGGCGCGGCAATTTCCGTTTTCAGCGGCGTCGCTTCAAATGTCTGATTCGGGACGGCGTAGGGAAAAGTTTTCGGCTGCGCCGTTTGCTGTTGTGGCTGCGATTGCGGCACGGCGGTGAGCTGCGGTTTCGGTTTTTCCTCTTCGGCGTAATACATCTGGCGCGATTGCTCGATGCGGCGCATGGCGGCTTCCAGCTTCGGATTGCCCGCGATAACCGGATTGTCCTGCGCGACCGGCTCGGCTTGCAGCGCAGTTGCGCCGCTGGTCGCGAGCGCCATCGCCTGCGGCGCGGCGGCGACGCTGGAAACCGTCTCGGCTGGCTGCGTCTGGCTGCTGCCGCCGCGGTCGTGGCGCTTACGGACGGCGTTTTGCAAATGCAGACGCCATTCGGGAACGACGGCGTTCTTATGTCGAAAATCGACGAGCGTCGGGCTGGTCACCTTGCCGGCGATTTCCGAAGTCTGCGGTTTTTGCACCGCCGGTTGGACAGGTTTGGCTGGTATCGTCGGCAGCGGCTGAATCGAAGT
>DATHBC010000902.1:0-2718 GCA_035296345.1 Pyrinomonadaceae bacterium
CAGCTTTTTGATAAAGCCTTCCTGCAAATCGGTTTTCGGCATGGCAATCGAAAGCAAAAGCGTGCCGTCATAGAAAGCCAGCGGCATTCGCTCGCCGCGCTCGCGCCAGCCCCGTTTCTTTTCCAGAAACTTTTTGACGGTCTCTATTTCCTCTTCGAATCGTCTTTGACCGACTTTCGTTTCGGGAATGACCGGCTCGTCCTGCGACAGCAGCTCGTCCGGCGCGAGCACTTTAAAATACGCCTGTTTTTCGTAGCCGACGCCGTCATTGTGCGGATTTTCAAACCAGCCGATCTGGATTGCCGCCACCGGCAGCGAAACTTCCCTCTCGGCGAAAAGCTGGCTGCCGTCCGCCGCAAACGTCGTCCGGTTCTGCAAAACCTCGAACGCCCACGCCCGCGCTTCTTCGTGATTCCGCCACGATTGATTAAACGAAAACGAAAACGAGCGCGCCGCCCCGAATTCTTCCGACGGAATCGCGCCGCAATTTTCCGCGCCTTCGAGCCGCGCGCTGATTTCCGCGTAAGGCGTTCGGCAAAAACGAGAAAGCTTTTCGAGATATTGGCTTAACTCTCTCGTCTGTTCGAGCGCGAAAGTCTTAAAGCTCTCGCTTTTTTCCTGTAGCTCGCTGACGAGCAGTTCTCTGTAAAGCATAGAAATAGGAATCACAGATTAGCACAAAATCGCGTGCTTTTTAATTGATTATTCGACGCGGCTCGTCCGGCGCTTCAGAAAATCCATCAAAGAGGTTTAAGAATAAATGTCTCGTCGATGCCCGATATGCATAACCGTGACTTCGCGTTTCACATCATTTATCTCAAAAATCACACGATAGTCGCCAACTCGAATTCGCCAGCCTTCGCGTCCCGCTAGTTTTTTACAGCCCGCGGGACGCGGATTTTCAGCCAGAGAAGCTATCGCCTCACGCACGCGCTCATATTCTATTTTGTCGAGGTTTGCCAGTTCCTTCTGCGCCCGGCGTAAAATGAGCAGCGCATAATTCATTTATGCCTTTCCTCAATCTCGGCGGTCGCCTGCGAAAAAGGTATTGCTTCGTCGTCGGACGCTTTGGCTTCGTCGTAAGCGCGAATTGCTTCCAATTCCTCCTGCGCCTCAAGCAATTTTTCATATTGCCCGATTTCGAGCAGAACCGCCGTTCGATTACCGTCTGCGTCAACTACATAATGCTCTTTTGTCGTAATCATAATAATTCCTATTTGACGCGGCTCGTCCGGCGCTTCAGAAAATCCATCAAGACGAACTGCGTCAGGTTGTTCGGGTTGGCGAAATAGGCTTTGCCGCGCGTCATCGCCGACATTTGCTTGACGAATTCGACCAGATAATAATCGCTCGCCAGCATAAAGGTATTTATCATAATCCCGGCTTTGCGGCAGGCTTGGACTTCCCTGAAGGTTTCCGCCATGACGAACGGGTCGTTGCCCATCGAATTTTTATATAAAAGACGTTTTTCGCCTTTCACGGCTTGCGAATAACGTCGATGCGAGAAAAACGCGGCGTTTGAAGGCTCGACGAAAGCGGCGGTCGGCTTGCCGTCGGTGACCATCACGATTTGTTTCATTTCCTTGCGCTGCGCCGTCAGGATTCGGCGCGCCAGCTTCAGACCTTCCGCCGTGTTCGTGTGATAAGGTCCGACCTGCGTCGTCGCCAGTTTCGCCAGCGGCAGTTCTTCCGCGCCGTCGTGGAAAAGGACGATTTTTAGAGAGTCGCCCGGATACTGCGTGCGGATGAGATGCGCCAGCGCGAGCGCGACTTTTTTGGCGGGCGTGAAACGGTCTTCGCCGTATAAAATCATCGAATGCGAGCAGTCGAGCATGACGACCGTCGCGCACGACGAATGATAATCCTGCTGGTGAACGTATAAATCCTTGTATTCGAGATTCAGCGGAACCTGCAAGCCTTCGCGGGCGATTGCCGACAGCAGCGTCGCATTGACGTCCAGATTTATCGTGTCGCCGAACTCGTAGGCTTTCGCCGCCTGGCTGGCTTCGACGCCCGTGTCGAGATAATGCGTGTCATGCCTGCCGATGCCGGATTTGCCCATCGAGCCGAGCAGCTTCTGCAAAGTCTTGTAGCCGAGAAAATCCAAACCTTTTTCGGTCACTTCAAATCGTACGCTGCGCGGCAGCGGCTGACCCAGCTCGCCCTGACCTTCGCCGTTTTGATTTTGCCGCTGCCGTCGCGCCTGCGGCTGCTCGATTTCCCTGAGATTCAGATAGCCTTCGTCAACCAGCCGTTCGATAAGCTGATTTATCAATTCTTCGAGCAGCGAGCCTTTGAATTTGCCGTCGTTTTCGGCGAGCATCTGCTTGACGTCGTGCGGCGTCAGGATTTCCTGCTCCAGTAAAGCTTTTAAAATCGCCTGTCGCAGAGCGTCGAGCGAATCGTCCGTCTCATTGCGCCGGCGCGTCCACCAGTAATCCTCGTTGTAGCCTGAATCCAGAAGCGAATCCGAAAGCGACTGCATCAAATCGCCGAGACTGACGCCGTGGACGTCGAAACCTTTAAATTTTGAATAGCGGATAAACTTCATCACGTTAAATTCCTGTGCAAGCTCGTAAAAAGCATTCGTCGTCAACCGGCTAAATGTTCGTATTCGGGGTATGCCAATTTGAAAAAGGCTCACGCCGAAAAAAATTCTGCTCTCCCAAAAACTTAACACATTCACTCTCGCGAATGAAATAAATTTTAGATTAAGGA
>DATHBC010000903.1:0-3276 GCA_035296345.1 Pyrinomonadaceae bacterium
TTCCGGCACGGCTTCCGTGATTGACTGGGTTAAAATACGCGAAGGTTCATAAACTTCCTGCCACGGATTTTCACGCCCGAGAATCAGATCCGAAACCAGCATTCCGCCGATAGTGCCATGCGTCATGCCCATTCCCGAATCGCCCGTTATCAGGTAAACGTTCGGCTCGCTGCCGGAAAATCTGCCGATAAACGCCAGCCCGTCGTGCGTTTCCATAAATTGCCCCGACCATTTGTATAAAACCTCTTCCGCCACCGGGAAACGCTCTTTCGTCCATTGCCACAGCCGATTGAAACGCTCGTCGCCGTCGTCTTCCTGCCCGGTGCGGTGGTCTTCGCCGCCGACAATCAAAACGTCGTAATCGTTTTCAGGCTGCGTGCGCACGTAGCGATACGGGTCAGCCGTGTCCCAGAACAAGGCTTTTTCGACGGAATCTTTCGGCACGCGCGCGCCGATGACGTATGTCCGGTACGCCGGCAGCTTGGCGAACATCTTGCTCATTATCGGGTAATTCGTGGCGAGCACGATGGCGCGGGCGTGAATCGTCTGATTGTTTGACGTTTTCACCTGCGGAGCGTCTGCGCCCTGCCATTCGACGGCGCGCGTGCCGGAAAAAAGCTTGCCGCCGTTTTGTTCGATGGCTCTGCTCAAGCCGGAAAGATATTTGAGAATGTGAAACTGCCCTTGTCGCGGAAATTTCAGGCATTCGCCCGTGTCGAAATCCTTAATCGGCGCGCGCCCGACGCGCTCGACTTCCGTAAATCCGACGCGGTGCGCGGCTTCGAGCTCCTCGTTCAAATCGTCGTCGCTTTCCTCGCCCGCGTCGATTAAATAACCGTCCACGCGCAGAAAATCGCAGTCGATGGCTTCGGTTTCGACGATTCTTTCGATTTCGGCAATCGCCGCGCCGTGACTCTGCACCGCAAGTCGCGCTTTTTCCTCGCCGTGCCATTTTTCGATGCGGTAAATGCGGTCGTCCAGCGCGTTTGAAAGATGCGCCGTCGTCCGCGAAGTCTCGCCGCCGCCGATTGTGCCGTCGTCGATGACGACGACTTTTCTGCCCGCTTTCGCCAAAAGATAGGCGGCGGTCAAACCGGAGATTCCGCCGCCGATAATACACACATCCGTTTCGATTGACTCATCGCCGAGCGCGGCTTTATTCAGCAAATCCTCGCTCGCCTCCCAATACGAGACGGTTTTTCCCTCGTCGCTTTTTACCATTTATTTTCTTCCCTCTGTGCAAAATTTAATTTGTCGCGTGATTTTATTATAAAACTTTTTTCTCCGAGTTTGATAAGAAATTTCAGCCGCGAACGAACACGAAAAAACACGAAATAAGAATTAAGAAAATCAGCCGCGAATAACGCGAATGTCACGAATTATTTTTTCTTTCTTTTATTCGTGTTATTCGCGTTATTCGCGGCTGATTCTTTTTCGTGTCCTTTCGTGTTCGTTCGTGGCTGAATCTCTTCTGTGGCAAAATCTTTTTATGGTTGAAACTTACGACGTCGCCGTTATCGGCGGCGGGCACAACGGTTTGACGTGCGCGTGTTACCTGGCGAAAGCCGGTTTGAAAGTTATCGTTTTGGAGCGGCGTCATATCGTCGGCGGCGCGGTCTGCACCGAGGACGATTTAATCGAAGGCTACAAAATCGACGTCGGGTCGAGCGCGCACATCATGATTCATCTGACGCCGGTCGTGCGTGATTTGGAGCTGGAAAAATTCGGCTTGGTTTATATCGACTGCGACCCGTTCGCCTTTGCGCCGATGCCTGACGGGAAAGGCGCGATTTATTTCTGGAAGGACGTCGACAAAACCTGCGAATCAATCGCCCAGGTTTCGCCCGCGGACGCCGAACGCTACCGCAAATTCGTCGCCGAATGGGAAAAGCTCAACGAAGGCGTTTTCGCGGCTTTTCTGAAGCCGCCGACCGCTTTCAATCTGGCGCGCCATATGATTTTCGGAACGAAAACGAAAAATCCCGCCGACATGGCGCGCAAGCTGATGACGAGTTACGGCGCGCTCGTCCGAGAAACTTTCCGGCACGAAGGCTTGCGCGCGGCGATGGCGTGGCTCGCCGCGCAGTCCGGTCCGCCGCCGACCGCCGCCGCTTCCGGCGATTTTCTGGGCTGGCATTCGATGATTCACAAAAGCGGCGTCAAGCGTCCGCGCGGCGGTTCGGGCGCGCTGACGCAGGCGATGGCGCGATGCCTCGCGCATCACGGCGGCGAGATTTTATTAAACGCCGAAGTCGCCCGCATCGAAGTCGAAGCGGGCGCGACGGGCGGAATAATCCTGGAAAACGGCGAGCGCATCCGGGCGACGCGAATCGTCTCGAACGCCCACGTTCACACGACGTTTTTAAAACTAATCGGCGCGGAAAACCTGCCCGGCGGCTTGGCTGAAAGAATCGAAAACGTCCGCGTCGGCAACGGCTTCGGAATGATTGTCCGCTGCGCCGTCTCGGAACTGCCCGATTACGCAGCCGCGCCAAGCGGCGGAAAGCCCGCCGATTGCCATCACGGTTTACAGCTTCTCTGTCCTTCCATGGATTATCTGGAAAAATCCTACGCCGATTATTTAAACGGCATTCCGTCGAAAAACCCGTCCGCTCTGGCGATGACTTTTTCCGCCGTCGACCCGACGCTCGCGCCCGAAGGTCGTCACACGCTTTTCGTCTGGGGACAATATTTCCCCTTCGAATTATCAAACGGCGAACGCTGGCAGGACATTCAGGAGCGCGAAGCCGACCGCCTTATCGAAGTCGTCAACGCCTACGCGCCGAACGTTAAAAACTCAATCATCGACCGCTTCGTCCAATCGCCGCTGGATTTAGAGCAGCGCCTCGGCTTGCTGCGCGGCAACGTCATGCACGTCGAGATGGATTTCGACCAGATGTTCCTGTTCAGACCTTTGCCGGAAATGTCCGCCTACAGAACGCCGATAAAAAATCTCTATTTAACCGGCGCTTCGACGCATCCGGGCGGCGGCGTCTTTGCCGCGTCAGGCTACAACACGGCGCAGGTTGTTTTGAAAGATGTGAAAGGCGGTTGGTTTTGAATACTTGTTATGTTTCACAATAATGACTAGAGGTAATATTGATTGATGTTCTATCAGTATCAACTTTAAGCAAAACTTGAAATTTTTTAGCCATTGAAACTTTTAAGTTTTGAACTTTTGGTCCTGACTTTGGGACTCTTGATGCAACAATATGACAAATTTTTCTAGAGTTTTTATATTTTTCCTTTGTGTAGCCGATAGTTGCAACTAATTGA
>DATHBC010000904.1:0-3920 GCA_035296345.1 Pyrinomonadaceae bacterium
GAAAAGCGTTTTCTGATTTTCCGCAATCGGCAGTTTGTAAATTCCGGCGACCGTTTCGCTTTCCAGTTCGTGCAAAAGCGAAACGATTTTTCGTTTGACTTCAGACGGAATTTTTCCTTCTTCGCCCAGACGAAACGCGGCGCGAATCGCGTTGAATTGCCGGCGGCGAAAATCTTTCTCGTAATCTTCAAAGGCGTCGAGCGTGTAAATCAATTTTCCGAAAGCGAAGCCGATTTCCGCCGTTAGGTTTTCCAGCTCGTTTTTGCCGGTTAACCGCGCGCCTTCACTGAAAAAAATCGCCGTCGTTTCGGCGGTCGGGCGAGAAAGCTCATCCAAAATTTCGTTCGGAGTTTTGCCGGACGGCTGCAGGGAATCTCTCTCGATTGTTTCCTGCGCCGACAAAATTTTCCGAATCTTTTCAAACGGAAATTGCCGCGCTTCCAGTTTTTTCCGCGCCTTTTGAAAACTGTTCGAGAAAGTTTTTCGCGTGATTTTGCCCGCGACGGAATTTTCGTCCGTGATTTTATCGGCGAGCTTAAATTCGGCGAGAATGAGATTAGCCGTCGCAGCAAATTCAAGCGGCAGCGGCATTTCGCTTTTCGGCAGATTCAGGCAGTTGTAAGACTGATAAGCGCTCTGCCAATTCTCCGGCGCGTTTTCGCCGCTCAAACCGGTTAAAATTTCAGCCAGAAAAACCGTGTCGTGATTAAGCAGAAACCGCGCTTTCTGCCCGTAAAGGCTGCCGATTGTCTTGCACGTCCCGCAATAATGAAGCCGCCGGAAATGCTTTTCCGCTTCGGACATTCCGCATTTTTTCGCACGCATTAAACCGAACATTTTTTACTCCTGAAAATTAGCCGCTGCTAGAAATTCAAAATATTCCAAATGCTGCTGAAAAACCAGCCGAGAATATACAGACTGGCTAAAATCGAGCCGACCAGAACGACAATTAAAATCAGAATTATCGCCAGCACGAAAACATAATCGCCCGTCGTGCCCGTGCCTTTGCCGCTGCCGCGCTCGCGAATCAAATCCATATTCTGCTTGTTCGCTTTCCAGAAAAAATCGAACGCATCGCCCAGAAACGGAATCGCCCCGACGACGTAATCCAGACCGATATTGAAAGCCATCCGCAAAAGCGTAATTTTCGGCACGCCGTAGCGGACGCCCGACAGGAGAATATAAAACGAAACGAGCGACGTCGCCATATCGCCGACATTAGGAATCAAGCCAATCAGCGCATCCAGCCCGAAACGCCAGCCGACGACCGGGATTTTCACCCAGTTGTCGAGATAATGCGAAAGGTTTTCGAGGCTTTCTTCCAGCTCTATCTGCCGTCGCTGCTCTTTTGTCACTGTGCCGCGCGGGCGATTTTGTATTTCTTCCATAAAATTGATCAATTCCGGCGATTCGCGCGCCTGCTAACGCGCGGGTTTTCGCCTCGGATTTCTCGACGGCGGATTTCCTTCCGTTATTTTCACGCTCAGGATTTTATCGCCGCGCGCCAGATTATCTACGATTTTCATATCCGCTTCGTTCACTTTTCCGAAAACCGTGTAGCCGCCTTCCAGGTGCGGCTGCCGCGAATGCGTCACGAACCATTGCGAGCCTCCCGTGTCCTTACCCGACAGAGCCATCCCGACCGCGCCGCGTTCATAAGGAATCGTGTTGATTTCGCAGCGAATCTGCCAGCCCGGACCGCCGTTGCCGTCGCCGCGCGGGTCGCCGTCCTGCATGACGAAATTCGGCACGACGCGGTGAATGGAAACGTTATTGTAATAACGCGCGCGCGCCAGCCTGATAAAATTATCGACCGCCAGCGGCGCGTCCTCCGGAAAAAAATCAATCGCGAAAGAGCCTTTTTCCGTCGTCACGACGGCTTTCACCTGACCGTTTTTGCGCGAGACGGCGCGCGTGTAGTCGGCTGGCGCGTTTAGAATCTGCCCGAGCCGCGAGCCGTAGCCGTACGGCAAAACTCTCTCTTTCCCGCTGCTTGCGGCGGCTTCCAGCATCGTCGGGATGCCGGGCTTTTCTTTTTCCAAATCTTTCGTGCGCAAAAGCTCGAAAGCTTTTTTGCGGACGATGTAATCTTTGGAATTAAGCGCGACCAGCAAATTACCGGTCGAATTACCGCGGTCGAGCTTGAAAAGCGCGTCCATCACGGCAAGCTGCGCGTCGTTATAATCCGTGTCGGTCAGAAGCCCCCTGGTAAAAGCCTTTTCCAGAGCCTTGAAATTTTCGTCCGAGAACGGTCGCTCGGCGATAAGCTCGGCGGCGGTCGCGCGAATGAAAACATCCGGATTGTCCAGCATTCCGCGCAAAATCTCGTCGAGATTGTCGGGTTTGAGAACCGCCAGAGCGCGTAATAAATCCGGTATAGCTTTCGTCATTTCGACTTCATAAGCGCTTTTCACGCTCGTCAGCATTCCGCTGACATACGAGGTTAAAGTTCTGCCCGCGCGCGCCTTAAGCGAAATGTCTTCCGAAGTTCCGAAATCGCCCAAGCCCTGCCCGTAAGCCGAAGCTATGCGCCAATCCGTGTAGCCGTTATTTTTCGCCTTGAATTCGGCGAGGTATTTTTCCGGCGCGACGCGCGCGAAAGCGATTTCGGTTTCCGGCGATTGAAACTTGTCCAGCTCGCGAAAATCCTGCAAAAACCTGACGGCGTTTTCATCGTTTGATTGCGCCAGAATCCTGCCGAGCGCCGCGCCGATTTCCAAAAGCTCGTTTTTCTGCGCCGGATTCGCATTTTTCTTCTTCGCCAATGTATATGCGTCGAGAAGTGTGTTTGCGTATTCCAGCAGCGGCGCGGCGACTTTCTTGTCTTTCAGGCTGCCGAGAGCGCGCATCGCGCTGACGCGGACGCGCGAGTCCTCGTCTTCGGTCGCGGCTTTAAGCAAAATCGTCAGCGCCGTTTTGTCTTCGGCAATTCCCAGAGCGCGCGCCGCCGTTGCCCGCGCGACCGCGTCGGCGTCCGAAACAAGCATCTCGCGCAGCGGCTCGTTGTGGTTTTTCGACCGCAGGCGCGCCAGAGTATTGGCGGCGTCGGCGCGAACCGGCGCTTCCCGATGCGCGAGAAACTTCGCCGCGACGGAATCGCCCCCGGCGGGACGCGCCCGCAAAATCGCCGTCAGCCCGAGCAGAATTAATTGTTTATCCGGCGTCGGCTGGCGCGCTTCGGATTCGATCCCGTCGAGAATGGCTCTGCCGATTTCTTCCGCTTTCTTTTTATCGGCGGTCGCGATTGCCGCAGCGATTTTTCCGGCGGCTTCGACGGCGCGGGCGCGCACGGCGGCGGAGTTTTTTTCGTTTCCGAGCGTTTTCAAAATCGCGTCCGCGCCTTTCGCCGATTCGATTTCGCCGACGGCAAACGCCGCCGCGGCGCGAATTTCATCCGACGAATCATTATCCAGAAGATTGACCAGCGCCGGAATCGAGCGTTCGTCGCCGATGCGCCCGGCGGCGAGCGCGGCGCGGGCGCGAATTTTTTCGTCCGGGCTGGTCAGGAGATTTTCCAGCGTTTTATCATAACGCCGCTCGTCTTCGGCGCGCGCGATTTGCGCCAGCACGTTGGTCGGAATCTGCGCCGGAGCGGTTTGCGAAAAACAAAAAAGAACGGCAACGGAAATTAACAGAAATTTTTTCATTTTAGGATTACAGGCTCTTTCGGAATATCGAGAGTTATTTTACAACACAAAAGAATTTTCACCGCAAAGACACGAAGAACACAATCGTGTTCCCTGTGTCTTTGCGGTGAAAATTCTTCATTTTGCCTTGAAACTTTTGATTTCGACTCTGCCCTGGATTTCGGGCGGCAGGACAAGCTGCGGAACGTTTTCGCCGTCCTGGTTCGGCGCAAAGACGATTTGCATTTCGTCCGCGTTCAGGTCTTCGAGAATCGAGCGCGCGCCGAAAAGCAG
>DATHBC010000905.1:0-1691 GCA_035296345.1 Pyrinomonadaceae bacterium
TGTGTTCTCTGTGGCAGAATAAAATTATGGCAAGAAAAAGCATATTAGTCGTTGACGACGAAAAAAGTCAGCGCGAGATTTTGGAGATGATTTTGGCGGGCGAAGGCTACGACGTAACTACCGCGAGTTCGGGCGAAGCGGCAATGAAGTTCGTCGCCGACCGGCATTTTGATTTGGTGCTGACCGATTTGAAGATGACCGGAATGAGGGGGCTTGATTTGTTGAAAGAATTAACCGATTTCGACAAATCAATTATCGTTCTGCTTTTGACGGCGCACGGCACGGTTGATTCGGCGGTTGACGCGCTGCGATTGGGCGCGTTTGATTATTTGCAAAAACCTTACGACCGCGAAAAATTGCTGGATACAATTTCCCGCGCCTTGAATAAACTTTCGACGCTCGACGCGGAGATCGTTTCCTCGTCGCCGGAAATGGATCGGGTGAAAAAGCTGATTTTGAAAATCGCCAACTCGAATTCGACGGTGCTGATTCGCGGAGAATCGGGAACGGGCAAAGAGTTAATCGCGCGTTCGATTCACAACAACAGCCCGCGCACCGACCAGGTTTTTCAAGCCGTCAACTGCGCGGCGATTAACGAAAACCTGCTCGAATCCGAGCTTTTCGGACACGAGAGAGGCTCGTTTACCGGCGCGGTCGGCGAAAAGAAAGGCTTGTTTGAAGTCGCCGACGCCGGGACGCTTTTTCTGGACGAAATCGGCGAGCTGGACGTTTCCCTGCAGGCGAAGATTTTGCGCGCTTTGCAGGAAAAACAAATCCGCCGCGTCGGCGGCACGCGCGAGATGAATGTCGATGTGCGCGTGGTCGCCGCGACAAACCGCGATTTGCTGAAAATGACGCAGGACGGACGCTTTCGCGAAGATTTGTATTATCGCCTGAACGTGCTTTCAATCGAGATTCCGCCGCTGCGCGAGCGTCGCTCGGATATTCCTGAGCTGATTGATTTTTTCATCCGGAAACACACGAAAAACAGCTCGCAGAAAATAAAGGGCTTGGACGCCGGCGCGCGCAGGCTGCTGCTCGATTACGCGTATCCGGGCAACGTTCGCCAGTTGGAGTCAGCCATCGAGCGCGCCGTTCTGCTGGCGGAAGGCGACGCGATTACGCTCGAAGATTTGCCGCCGGAAATGCAGTCGAACGAGCGCGCGGGCGTTTCCGGCGGCGGCGGAGACTCGAATTTCAAACTGCCGCCGCACGGAATTAATTTCGAGGAAGTCGAGCGCGGTTTGATTTTGCAGGCGATGGACAGAACCGACTACAACATCACGAAAGCCGCTAAACTGCTCGGCTTAACGTTTCGCACGCTTCAATACCGCCTGGAAAAATTCGGCATCAGACGCGACGGCGACGGCACGGAAGAAGCCGAAGAATAATAATTTTTCGCAAAGTAATTAGAAACAGGATGGACAGGATATACAGGATAGTTAATATGATTTATCCTGTAAATCCTGTCCATCAAGTTGCGAAGCCTACTTTCTAATTTTTTACGGAGAACTGTTGCGAAGAATGATGAATAAAAGTCGTCAGAAAGTATTTTGTTTACAGATAGTTGTTTTATTGGGTTTTTTATTGTTCGCTCCTGCCGCGCAAGCCGCCACAGCGACGCATCCGCTCGACCCGCTCAATGAGAGCGAGATTAAGAGCGCGGTTAAAATCCTGCAAGCCGCGCCCGC
>DATHBC010000906.1:0-2157 GCA_035296345.1 Pyrinomonadaceae bacterium
AGTATCAGCGGCGGAAGAATAAAAAAACGTGAAAAATTAATATATTATTTGTGCCCGAAAAAAAAGAGACGGTCGAGCGAAGACCGTCTCATCAAGGAGGTTAGTGATGAAGAACTCTTGACTGAATTTATTTACTGACCGTTTCCAGAATCGCCGTCGCCGCTTGTTCGACGAGCGGGGAAATGACGTCTTCGCCGTCGGATTTGGCTTTCGATTTATACTGTTTGGCGAGAGCCGCGCCGCCGCCGATTGCGTTGAGCTTGATTTCGAGCGTCAATTCGTCTTTCGATTTGACGTTGGCGGCTGCGTCGCCAGCCGTGTAAATCGTCGTGCGGGCAATTTGTCCGGCAGCCTGCCCGGTGCGCGTTCCCATGCTCGAAACCGGCACGACGTTTCCGATTGCGGGCGCGATTTTCGAGAGCATTCCGAAACCGCCGCCGCCTTTTTTGTGCGAAACCGTCGCGTAGAGAACGTAGTCGCATTCTTTCTGTTTGGCTTCGGCGTCGATAGCCGACGGAAGCTTCGCCTCCATCTGCACAAGCTCAATCTTCGTGCCTTTCAGGTATTCGCCCAGGGTATTCTGAATCGCTCCGGCAAGCTCCGCCGCGTTTAAGCCTTCGCCGATTGAGCCGGTTTTGACGCCCGCCAAGCCGATGCGCACCGTGCCTTCTTTTTTCGCGCCGACGGTCGTCGAAACGCTCGTCGGTTCAGCGGATTTCGTCGACATATTTTTCACGTTCTGGCTCATGCCCGAATTTGAAGGCGTGTCGTTATCATCGTCGTCATCGCTGCCGCTGCTGCGGTTTGCGCCGCTGTTGCTGTTGTTGCCCGATTGGTTATACATGCTCGCGTAGAGCTGCGAAGAATCCTTGACTTCGCGGTAGCCCTGCGGAACGTCGAAAAGCGAAGCGTCCAGGGTGGCTTGCGAAAGCTCGACGACTTCGTTCAGAGAAGTCATTATTTCCTTGCCGCTTTCGTCGAACATCGTCATTTTTTCCCACACCGGATAACCGCGATTCGCCGAGCCGCCGACCTGTTTCATCACGTATTTGTCGCGGCAGCCGCCGGAGCTTTTCGGCGTGTAGCCGTTTGCATAGCCGCGGTCACATTGAAAATACCACGTGGCGTCGATATACCAGCCGTCCATCTGCATTTTGCTGTTGCTCTTCGAGCAGGCGTCAGCCGAGGCGACCGATTCCATCGTGATAATCAGATGCTTCGCCGTGTAGCCGAACATCTGTTTGCGCTCGCCCGTGTCTTTGGTCGTGACGGTCATCGTCACGGTTCCGCCCGTTTCCAGCTTGGTCGTCGTCTGAGTCTGCGAGACGGTCTGGTTCGCGTCTGCCGCGCCGTTGTCAAACGGGTTAACCATATAAACTTTGCCTTCCGGCATAATCTGCACGTCGCGGCGCAAATCGCACTGCGTGATGCTGATCATTTTTCCGCCCATCATCTCGGAACGCTGCCGTTTGCCTTTGATATAAGTCGTGTTTTCCGAAGTCTGCCCGCTGACGCTCTGCCGCGTCTTGATTTTAACGTCGGCGTAAGCGGCGCTGCCGGATGAAATTAAACAAATAATTAAAACTGCGAATTTTATAAGATAATTGCTTTGCATTTTGTTAGCTCCCCTATGGAAAAGAATCTCTCTACCGGTTAAAGCGCAAAGGAGATGCAAAAGGTATCAGGCGAGCGAAAAAAAAATTGAGGATGAAGAATGAATTAAGCGGGCGGCAGCAAAAAGCAATCGGCGGCAGGCTATTCGTTCTGCCGCCGATTGCTTTCTGCTTTCTGTTTTGTTCATCCGTTTTTAACGAATGAATGCTGCCGGAACGGGTTTGTCGCCCGCCAGTCCGAAGACGACGCCGGTGAATCCGGCAGTGCTTCTGAGCAGATACCAGGCGTTTTCTGCGGGGCGAAAAACGGCGAAATCGGCTTTCCCGTCGCCGTCGTAGTCGGCGACGACCGGCAGGTCGGCGACCGCGCCGAACGGAACGCCGCGTAAATTTCCGGGGTCGCCGCTCGGCAGAAAATAAAAATCGGCTTCGGACGGATTATTCGAGCCGCGAAAAACGGCGATGTCGGTTCTGCCGTCGCCGTCGTAATCGGCGGGCGCGATTAAATCCGTACCGAAGCCGAACGCCGCGGCGGCAGACGTTC
>DATHBC010000907.1:0-7013 GCA_035296345.1 Pyrinomonadaceae bacterium
AACCTTTTAAGATGCCGAGCGCGAGCGGCGCGTCAGCTCCGCCCGCCAGCATCATGTCCTGTTTGCCGAGCGCGATGTGCTGGGCGGCATACGCGATAGCGTCCGTCGAGCTGGTGCAGCCGGTCGAAACGATATGCGAAAGCCCGTGCAAGCCGAACTGCATCGAAAGCTCGCTCGATAAACCGCCGTGTGTCGAAGCCGGAATCGTGTAGACGCTCGCCTTTTGCGGCTCGCCCGTCAGCCAGTAAACGTATTGTTTTTCGGTGAACGAAAGACCGCCGCCGCCCGTTCCCAGAACCACGCCGAAATTTCTTTTTTCTTCGAGCGATAAATTTTCCGGCTGGATTTGCGCGTCTTTTAAAGCTTCGCGCGCGGAAGCGAGCGCCAGCGGAACGGTGCGCGGAACGTGACGGCGGTCTTTCGCGCTCAGTTCCGCTTCCCAATCGAAATCTTTTATCTCGGCGGCGATTTTGACTTTGACGTCAGAGACGTCGAAACTTTCTATTCTGCTCACGCCGCTCTTGCCCGTTTTCAGCGATTGCCAGAACGCTTCGCGTCCGATTCCGATTGGCGTCACGCATCCGAAACCCGTAATGACGACACGCCGCGGCTGAGTGAAATTTTTGAGCATAAAGTTCTGAACTGCTTTGATTGAGAATAACATTTTCCCGCGCGGCAAAACAAAAAGGCGAAGTGATTTGCAAGTCACTTCGCCTTTAGTTTTAAATTATGAATTTTGAGTTTCGAATTTGGTTAATTTCACTTAAAACTCAAAATTCGAAACTCAGGAAATTTAATTATCGTCGTCGCCCTTTTTCCCTTTTTTCTTCTCGCCTTCGGGTTTCGGTTTTTCCACGGGCGGGTCGGGTTTCCTGACCGGATTATCCGTTGCCGCCGGGCGATTCGGTTTCGGGTCTTCGGTGCGCGGATTGTTCTGTTGCGGCGGCGGCGGATCGTCGTCAGCCGGTTTCGTCTGGTCGTCGGGCGTGACTACCAAGCCTCCGCCGCCGTCGGTCGTGTTCGAGCTGCCCGAATTGCTGTCGCCGGTTTTATTGTATCTGGGTCCCGGATTAAAGCTGACGCCGAGTTTTCTGCCGGCTTCTTCGGCTTTTTCGAGTTTTTCCAGTTCCTCGCGTTTACGCTGTTCGACCAGAGCCTTGATGTCGGACGGAATCGGCGGCGGTTTCGGGAAAGTCTCGCGCTCTTTGTCTTTCATAAACGGAACCATGAACGCATTGAAAAACGGAACCGCGCCCTGACCGCCCGTCATTCCTCTGCCGAGCGATTCTTTCTTGGTCGGATTTCCCATCCAGATGCCGGTTACATACGTCGGCGTATAGCCGATAAACCAGACGTCCGTGTGGTCGTTGACCGTTCCGGTTTTTCCCGCCAGCGGATGACCGCTCGCGTTTGCGCCCGTCGCCGTGCCGCCCGCTTTGACGACGCCCTGCATCATCTCCGCCATCGTCAGCGCGACGTATTCGCTCGTCACTTTGGAAGAAGTTTTTTCCCATTCTTCCAGGACTTTGCCGTCACGGTCTAAAACTTTTCTAATCAGATGCGGCTCCATTCGGACGCCTTTATTCGGAAATACCGAATAAGCCGAAACCATCTCGAACAGCGAAACTTCGGATGCGCCGAGCGCCGACGGCAGATACGGCGCCATCGGATTGGTGATGCCGAAACGGCGAACCATCTGCGCGCCGGTCTGCACGCCGACCTGGTCGAGCAGGTGAACCGCCGCGAGATTATAAGATTTTGCCAGCGCGATTTTCATCGGCACGTTCGGATGGCTCAAGCTTCCGTCATAGTTGTGCGGCATCCAGCCGCCGCGTTTTATCGGCGCGCCGCTGACCATCCCGTCGGCAGTCATGCCCCATTCGACCGCCGCCGTGTAGATAAACGGTTTGAAGGCGGAACCGGTCTGGCGCAAGCCCTGCGTCGCGTTATTGAATTTGCTCGTCGCGTAATCGTAACCGCCGACCATCGCGACGACTTCGCCGGTCTTGGCGTTTATCGAAACGATTGAAGCCTGAATTTCCGGCACCTGCGTCAGCTCGACTTTTAAAGTTTGAGTTTCGTCGTCGACTTCCTTGATTTCAAACTCCGCCAGATAGCCCGCTTTCAATTCATCTTTCGGCTTTTTGCCGCTTCTGCCCATATCTTTGACGGTTAGAATCGCCTTATATTTGCCGAAGCGGACGGTTGCTTCATCTTTTGCCGCGTCCACGCCCGTCACCAAGCCTTTGATAAACTCGCCTTTTTCGTATGTGTCTTCGTACCAATCGGCGTGTTTAAAGGAATCGAGCTTGCGCTGAATCTGTTTCGGGTCGGTAATCGGGGCGTTTTCGTTATTTTCATCGAGCAGAATATTTAAATAATCCGAGCGCCACGCGCGACCTTTGTCGTAGCGGCGCAAGCCTTCGCGGACGGCTTTTGTCGCCAGCTTCTGCGCTTCGACGTTAATCGTCGTGTAAACCTGCAAACCGCCCTGCGCGATGCGCGTCGTGTATTTTTCTTCCAGATATTTGCGCACTTCTTCGACCGGATAATCCCACGCCGTCGATTTCGGCAATGCCTGATAATAAGCCGAATCGGCGAGCTTAATCGGCTTGGCTTGCGCGGCTTCGGCTTCGGCTGCGGTTATTTTTCCGTATTTCGCCATCTGGTCGAGCACGATGTCGCGGCGCTCTTTCGCCTTTTCCATATTGCGCGTCGGCGAATATTCGGGCGATTTCGGGATGGCGGCGAGCAGCGCGGCTTCTTCCAGATTCAGGTCTTTGAGCGATTTTCCGAAATACGTCCGCGCGCCGGCTTCGAAGCCGTACGAACCCGCGCCGAGAAAGACGTAGTTCATATACATTTCCAGAATTTGCCGCTTCGTGTAAAAACGCTCAATCTGCAAAGCCATCATCCATTCGGTGAATTTGCGCGTATATGTCTGCTCGCGCGAGAGAAAGAGGTTTTTGGCGAGCTGCTGCGTGATGGTCGAAGCGCCTTCGGTTCGCGAACTGGTCAGATTTTTGACCGCCGCGCCCGCGATGCGATACGGGTCGATTCCGTTGTGCTCGTAAAAGCGATAATCTTCAATCGCCAAAAGCGCGTCTTCGACGTTTTTCGGAATGTCTTTTTCCTTAATCGGAATGCGTTTTTCCAGCGCGAATTCCGCCAGAATCGTTTCGCCGTCGTCGGCGTAAATCTTCGTCACCTCCGGCGGGCGATACGTCGCCAGAGCGGAAACTTCCGTCGTCACGCTCGAATTATTCAGATAATACGAAGCCAGAACTCCGGTCAGACCGCCCGCCGAAAGCGCGAGCATCAAAGCGGTCGGAAACCAAATGTAACGCCAGAAATTTCTACGTCTGCCGTTCGGAACGGTTTCTACTTCTCTGGTTAATCTATCTAATTCTTTCGCCATTTTAAAAACCTCTTTAGATGAAAACGATTTTACCACAACCCGCGAAAAGAAAATTAACCGAGGATGAAGGAGATTGACAGGGATAAAACAAAGATTTAAAAATTTGTCTTTATCTCCTTTATCCCTTCATCCCCGGTTAATTTCTTTCTTCGCAATCAAAACCGTTAATTGACGAATCGGCGCATCCGGACGCTGAGCACAAAGCCGATTGCCGTAAACGTCGAGAGCACCGCCGAAAGACCGGCGCTCATCAATGGCAGCGGAACGCCGATAACCGGCAAAAATCCGAGCGCCATTCCCATATTGATAAAAATCTGAAACGTGATGCCGCCGACAATCGCCATAATCACGAGCATTCCGGCGCGGTCGGGCGAATGCCGCGCGCCCGCAATCAAGCGCGAAATCAGCAGGGCATAAGCCAGCAGCAATGAAATGGAGCCGAGAAATCCCGTGTTTTCCGCCGTCACCGCAAAAATAAAATCCGTCTGCGGCTCGGGCAAAAATTTCAAAGCGCTCTGCGATTTTTCCGAATCGCCTTTAATTCCGGTCAAGCCGCCCTGCCCGACCGTAATCATCGACTGCACCGTGTGATAGCCGTAACCGCGCGGGTCGGCGTTTTCCGGGTCTAAAATCACATTGACGCGCTCGACCTGATACTGTTTTATTTTACCCGTCTGGACGCCGACATAAAACGCCAGCGGCACGAATATCAAACCTGCCAGCATCGTTAGAACGATATAGCGAATCTTAATTGCAGACAGAAACAGCACGACCGCCAGCAGCGGAAAATAAGTTATCGCCTGTCCCGCATCAGGCTCCATCAAAATCAAGGCGAGCGGCAAAGCCAGAATCCCGACGCCTATCAGGAATTCTTTTAACCTTAAATTACTGCCGATACGACGTTTTTCGCCGAAATATTTCGCCAGCATCAAAACGACGGGAATTTTGACGAACTCCGACGGCTGAAACTGACCGATAAGCGGCAATTTCAGCCACGCCTGCTGCCCGTTGACCTTGACGCCGAGCGGCGTCAGCACCAGAACCAGCAAAACCAAGCCGCCAATATAGAATATCGGCGCGAGGTCAACCAGACGGCGATAATCGGTAAAGGAAACGACCAGCATCACGACGCTTGCAATGCCCAGACCGATAATTTGTTTCTGCCAGTAATTTTCGGTCGGCAGGGCGTTGTGAATCTGCCAGATGCCGAAACAGACAATGGCTATCGCCAGAATCGCCAATAGCCAATCAAAATCTCTCAAACTGCGTTTTTCGATAATTGCAACCATTTTTAAAGTTCCGGAAAGTTGCAGAAAGTTGCGGGAAGTTAAAACTCTGCAACTCCCCGCAACTTTCCGTTAACTCTCAACTCATCTTTTTGCCACTAATTGTTCGCCGCCGCTTAATATTTGCGGATAGTTCTTTTGCAGAAATGCGTTATAGACGTTTTTGACTGCGGGACCGGCGTGCGTTCCGCCGAAGCCGGAGTTTTCGATCAATCCGAGAACGGCGATTTCCGGCTTAGCCGACGGAGCGAAGCTGACAAACCAGGCATGGTCTTTCGCGCCGCCCGAACCGAGCGCCGAGTTTTGCGCCGTGCCGGTTTTACCGGCAATCTCGAAGCCTTCCGTCTTCAAAGCCGCCGCCGTTCCGCCGCCGTTGACTACGCCCCACATTCCTTTCAGAATAACCGCGTTCTGTTCGGGGGTCATCTCGATAATTTTCGGTTCGGGATGCGCGAAGCCGAAAGCCGGACGCGCCGGAAAATAGCTGTTCGTGCCTTCTTCGCCGACCGCGCCGATCTCCTTAAATTCCTTTAAAAGATGCGGCACATACATTCTGCCCTCGACGCCGACGGGAGCGATGGCGCGCAGCATCGAAATCGGCGTCGCTTCGACCGTGTCCTGACCGATGGAGGCGAAAACCGTGCGGATGTCGCTCCATTTACCTTCGCGTTTTTCGACAAGCGGTTTCCAGTATTTCGGCGTGCGCGTGACCTTTTCGTTCGGCAAATCGATGCCGGTCGGTTTGTCGTATTCAAACTCCTCGACCATCTTGATTAAACCGTCAACGCCCATTTTTAAAGCCAGACGATAATAATAACCGTCGCAGGATTTCGTAATCGCGTAATCGACCGGCGGGCTGCCGTGGCTGCCCATGCAGCGAGTGAATTTGTTGCCGATGGTGATGCCGCCGCCGCAGGCGACGTTTGAATTTTTTACCGTAATCGCGCCCTGCTGCAGACCGGCGATTGATTCGGGAATTTTCCACGTCGAGCCGGGATGATAGCGACCCTGAATGGCGCGGTTTAAAAGCGGGCGTTCTTCATTGGTGTAATACTGCGCGATTTGCCTGCGTCCTTCAGGCGTCGTAACGCCTTTAACGAAAACGTTCGGGTCGTAGCTCGGCAAAGACGCCATCGCCAGAATCTCGCCGTTGCGCGGGTCCATCGCGATAATCGTTCCGCGTTTGGTAATCGAAGCGGCGAGGCTTTCTTCAGCCGCCATCTGCAAATCAATATCAATCGTCGAAATCAAATCCTGTCCGGCTTGCGGCTGGACGACTTCCAGCTCGCTCTGGACGCGCCCGCGCGAATCGACCAGAACTTTCCGGTAGCCGGGAACGCCGCGCAGATATTGGTCGTAATATTGCTCCAGCCCGGCTTTGCCGATAATGTCGCCGGGTTTAAATTTCGCGTATTCGGGCTTTTCCAGTTGTTTCGGGCTGATTTCGCCGACGTAGCCTAAGATATGCGCCAGCTTTTCGCCGTAAGGATAATGACGCTGCGGCTGCAATTCGACGCGCAGTTCGGGAAATTCCAGAGTGTGCGCGTCAACCCAGGCGATGTCTTCCATCGTCGCCGCTTCCTTGATGACCATCGCTTCAAACTCGGGCTGTTTTTTTATCATATTCAGCCGTTCGAGCAGGTATTGACGGTCGACTTTCAGCCCGCGCGAATAATCGTCGAGGCGTTCCATCACGTTGACGGATTTTATCGGCTCGTGCGACAAAACGACGTTGTAAGTCGGGCGCGAATCGACCAGCAGCGTTCCGTTACGGTCGAGAATCGCGCCGCGCGGAGCCGGAATCGGGATGTAGCGAACACGCTGATTCTCAGCCTTGTCCGCGTAATATTCGCCTTTGACGAGCTGCAAATAATAAAGACGCGCGCCGAGCAGCGCAAACAGGATAAAAGCGATTATCTGAATTGTGCTGACGCGAATAGGCAGGTTTTGCGAATGGTCGACTAGCTTCATAAGAGATTTTGGATTTTAGATTCTGGATTCCGGATTTGCGATTGGATAAGGATTTTTAATTTATTTCCGCTCCAATCTAAAATCCGAAATCTGAAATCTGAAATAATCTAAGTTCTTCTTCCCAGGCGAATCGGATTGCGGCGGCGCGTTTGCCGGCGCGTCGTAAAGATGTCACGTTTTTTGACGGTTCGCCCTTTTTCCATCGAAAGACCGTCCAGAATCAGAAAAACAATCGTTCCTACGATAGTCGTGCCAATCAAGGTGTAGGCAATCGTGTTAACTACCGGATTGGTCGGTTCCTGCCCCAATACCCGGTGCATGCCGTAGTAAAGCAAACC
>DATHBC010000908.1:0-4390 GCA_035296345.1 Pyrinomonadaceae bacterium
TACGAATTACGAATTACGAATTACGAATCGGAAGAAATGACCCTGACCTTTCATTTTTGACCTTTGAAACCGTCGCAAAATTAAAGTTCGTTAATTCGTAATTCGTAATTCGTAATTCGTAATTGATTTTCACTCTTCGCCTATATCCTCGTTCCAGACCGCCGGATTCGCCGCGATGTAATCGGCGAGCATTTTCACGCATTCAGCCGAGTTCAAATCGACGACCTCGACGCCCGATTCGCGCAGCCAATCGACGCCGCCCGCGAAATTTACCGATTCGCCGACCACGACCGTGCCGATGCCGAACTGCCGCGCCAGACCCGAACAATACCAGCACGGCGCGAGCGTCGTGACCATAATTTTATCGCGGTAGGAACGCTGCCTGCCCGCCTTGCGAAAAGCGTCCGTTTCGCCGTGCACGGACGGGTCGTCTTCCTGCACGCGGCGATTATGCCCGCGCCCGAGCAATTTGCCGTTCTTGTCAAACAACGCCGCGCCAATCGGGATTCCGCCTTCGTCCAAGCCCTTCCGGGCTTCCTCAATCGCCACGTCGAGCATCGCATTGTAATCGAGTTTATTTTCCATACGAATAATTATAATGAAGAAAACGCCGCAGCGATAAAGAAAACGATGAACGATGAAGAAAATGCGGAATGCGGAATGCGGAATGCGGAACGATGAAGGAAACGCGGAACGATAAAGAAACGATGAACGATGAACGCCGCAGCGATGAATTGCAGTTTTGACGCTTCTTCTTCATTCCGCATTCCGCACTCCGCGTTCCGCATTCCGCATTCGGCGTTCCGCGTTTTAGCTCGGACTCGGCGGGGTCGGGATTGGTTCTTCCGGTTTTTCGGCGGATTTTTCGATATGGCTGGCGCTCGTCCAGGCGGCGAGCTTGCCCGCGCTGTTTTTATATTTAAGCCTCACGACGCCGTCCAGAATCCGTCTGGCAATCATTCCGCGGCGAACCGCTTCGCCCAGTTCGGCGGTCGCTTCGACCTGCTCGTCGAGCGCCGTGCCGGGCGTACCCAGGCTCTGCTCGAACGCTGCTGTCGCCGCCTGTAAATCCGCGATAAAAGTCTCCGCCAGACCGTAACGGATAAAATCGGCTTTATACTGCCCGCTTTCTTCGAGAAAAGCATTGGCGATTGCCAGCAAGCCCGCGTCGGTCAGATTACGCGGCAGGCGAAATTTTAAATCGATTCCGGGAAACTCGTAAACCATCGAGCGCGAAATTTCCGCAATTTCCGAAACCGCCTCGCGCAGATTCTCGCGCGCCGTGCCTTTGCTGTGAAAAGCAAACCGCGCATCGCCGCGCCCCTGCGTCTGGTCGGCGGCAAGCTGTTCTATCAAATCCACGACGGCGGCAATCTCCGCAAACCGCTGCTCGCCGACGCCGCCCGCCGGAAAATCCGCCGCGTTATCCAACCCGAACTGTTTGATACGAATAAAAGTGTCGTTGCGCCTTCTCACGTGAATGTTCATTATTTTCTCCTTGAGTATTAATAGATTTTCCCGCCTGGAAAACCGCTAAAACCTTCTTTCGCCCGGTATGCCCGTCTTTATTGCCGCTAAGAGCATCTTTTCCGTTGCTAAGACCATCTTTTCCGATGATAAGAGCATCTTTTCTCCGCTAAAAGCATCTTTTCCGATGATAAGAGTATCTTTTCGCCCGCTAAGAGCATCTTTTCGCCGGTATTAGTATCTTTTCCGCTGCTAAGAGCATCTTTTCCGTGCTGTCGCTATCTTTTATCAGCGATGAATGTCCGTTCGCATTCTAAGGGCAATCGGCGCGATGAAATAATCAATTTGTAGATCGGCAGGACAATTGACGACAAATATTTAAATAATTTAAAAGTCTTTCTATCTTCCATCGCAATCGTATTTGTAAGAGTATTGTCGCGGAAGACTCGGAAATTCTCTGTTGCCGATAGAATATTTTTCGAGCGTTCTCGCCCACCAAAACAGTCGAGGCGCGCGGTCTTGCGCCAGTTGGTCGCAAAATCGCCGCTTTATTTCATTAATTTGTTCTTCCTGTAAGCGGTTTTTTTGGGCTTGCTCGTCGAAAGGCAATTGATTGGTAATAAATACCAGCTCCGCTTTTAATTCCTTTTCGATGTATTTTTCCGCTTCGTATCTGGTAAAAGCCACTGTTGAAACCGCAAATATTAATAAAGCCAGAATCCTGAGAAATGATGCGGCAGACCGATTTTGTTTATTTCGTAAGTGATAAACGATTAGACAAATGCTGAAAATAAAAAAGAGAACTGAGCATTTATAATAGATTAGCCATTTACCGGAAGAATTTGACAGCCAGTTTACCGTCGAGCGATATTGTTCGGGATATTTAGCCTGAAACTCCTGCAAGTAATTTTCTTTTAAGTGATAAACATCCCAAAATCTTATTTCGGGATTGCCGCTGTAACCGGCAATTTCCACCAAATCATTTATCGCCGCGTCGTTTTCCATCCAGAAATCGGTTTCGCTATAAGTTATTTCAATCGGCTGGAAACTGATAATATTAAGAAATAAACTGTTAAAAATCGCTAAGTAAATAAAAAGAGCAATTATTAATAAATATGGTAATTTCGGTCGAAGTTCGAATTCATCCAAAACGCTCTTCCATCTTTTATATCTATCTGAAGCAATATAGGATTCTGTCCTCGATAAAGTATGTAAGCGAAAGCCGGCAATCCATCTAATCGCCAGAAAGGCAATTAAATGTGCAAATAAAAGAGGCGCGATGGAATCCCAGAAACTGGAAATATTGTTATAAATGTCATTCAAATTCATATTTTTATTGAAGCGTATTTAACGAACCGGGCGTCTCCGATGTATTTTCGGTTAAATATAAAGATATGCCGTCGCGCGCTGTTTGAATCACACTTCGAGATTTGGGCGGAAACTTCTGCCGGAATGTTTGAAGGAAAAGCGCGAAAGATAAAAGAGAATCCGAACTTCATAGCTGTAGGCACAAGGCGTTCGATTGATTTAAAAAATAATTGCGCTCAATTTAACCCGTTAGCGCGAGCAAGTCAAGAAAAATTTTCCGGCGGCGGGTTTATTTTGATTTGAGTTCTTCGATTTGCCGCTTTAATTCCTTGATTTCCTCGCGCAGGCGCGGCAAGCCTTTGACCATCGCGTTCTGGCGTTTGTATTCGGCGAGCGGCTGAATCGGGATGCCCCACCAGACGCCTTCGCGGACGATTTTGCCGGGCAAAATTCCGGCTTTCGAGCCGATAATCGCGCCTTTGCGGACGCGGATGTGGTCGCCGAAACCGACCTGCCCGCCGATGACGCAGTCGTCTTCGATGGTGACGCTGCCGCTGATGCCGGTCTGCGAGGCAATCACGACGCGCTTTCCGATTTGCACGTTGTGCGCGATTTGGACGAGATTGTCGATTTTCGTGCCCTCGCCGATGCGCGTTTCGCCGAGCGCGCCGCGGTCGATGCAGGTGTTCGCGCCGATTTCCACGTCGTCTTCGATGACGACCGTGCCGATTTGCGGAAATTTAACGTAACCGCTCGCGCCGTCGCGCACGTAGCCGAAGCCGTCCGCGCCGATAATCGCGCCGGCGTGAATAACGCAGTCGTGACCGATGGAAACATTGTCGTAGATGACGCAATTCGGATGAATAATCGAATTTTTCCCGATGTAAACATTGCTGCCGATTCGCGTCCCGGCAAAAATCTGCGTTCCGTAATTAATGAAACAATTTCTGCCGACGGTGACGAACGCGCCGATAAAATTTGCCAGAATGTCTGCCGGCGGCGAGTCAATTACGGCGGTTTTATGGTTTTCTTCGGTGCGCCAATCGAACGGGTGAAGACGCGCCGCGATTTTGGCGAAGGCGAGCTTCGGATTTTCGACCCGAATCGTCGGGCAGGCGAGAGAACCGGCAAAATCTTCGGGAACGATGACGCACGCGGCATTTGTCTCGGCAATTGATTCGGCTTTTTCCAGAAAGGCGATTTCGTTTTCCGTCGCCGATTCAAAAGCGGCGACGCGTTCGATTTCCGCCTCGCCCGCGCCGTTCAGTTTTCCGTTTATAAAATCGGCGATTTCCTGAATTTTCATTATTTAAAAAGAAATTTAGAGGCGCGCCCGTTTGCTTGCCCAATGAGCGCGAGCGAATCTGCGTTTGAGAAATCAGCCGCGAAACTTCACGAAAGAAACACGAAATAAGAAATAATTTTCGTTTCTTTTTCGTGTTCTTTCGCGGCTAATCCTTAAAGATTTATTTTTCCTTCAGATATTTTTCAATCGCCTGCGTAATCGCTTCGCCGTCGGGTTTATCTTTGTGACTGAAACGCGCGACGACCCTGCCTTTCCGGTCAACCAGAAACTTGTTGAAATTCCACGGAATATCGCCCGCAAAATTCGGAT
>DATHBC010000909.1:0-1771 GCA_035296345.1 Pyrinomonadaceae bacterium
AAAGGAATCGTTTTCCGCGTCAAAGCGTAATGCGCTGCCGGCGGACGGATTCGTTCCCTTCGCGGCGGATCCGAGTCTGCTCGACTGGTTCAAATTTACATCCATCGCGACGCTGCCGTTCGCGACAATCATTTTTTCGAAAGTCCCGGAACTGCCTTCCGCCGACGGAGAAGAAACGTTTTGATTATGCCCGGTTAACAAATAACCAGAACCGATGCCCAAAACCACAAGCAACGGGAGCAAAGCGATAAAAATTGTTTTCAACATAAATTTATTTGGTTTCCGGGCACTAGGGCAGTGCAAAGAAAGTAAAGTGAACTATTCTTGCTACGTATCGGTTACGTAAATGTCAGACTTTTTCTTATACACTCTTTGGGTGCTTTAATCAAGTCAGGTATAATATATTCTTTTACCGACCTCTCTGATTTAAAGCCCGGAATTGTAATTTATGAAAGACGGTTGCTCAAGCCAAAACGTTAAAAAAAAGCGGTCTATTCCGCTTCCTGTTTTAAAAAACTCCGCGCCTCAGCCGGAGCAGCAGCAGCAGGACGACGACATCAAGCACTCACGAGTCAGCCGCTGGCGCGCGGCGGCTCTCATCGCGCTCACCCTGCTGATGATCGCGCACATTATCCAGTGGCGTCTGATGGGTCAGACGATTACGCCGATTGAGCCTTCCGAGGCGATGCACACCATTCAGCGCGGCGCGATTAACGCCGGAGTTATCTTCTTTACGCTGGCGATTTTAGCGACGCTCATTTTCGGGCGTTTCGTCTGCGGCTGGGGCTGCCACGTCGTGGCATTGCAGGATTTCTGCGGCTGGCTGCTGAAAAAAATCGGGCTTAAACCGCGACCGTTTCGCTCGCGGCTGCTGGTTTTCGTGCCGCTTATCGTCGCGCTGTATATGTTCGTCTATCCGAGCGTCTACCGCTTTTTCGTCAAACCGCCGAACGAACCGCTGATTCCGCAGTGGACGAATCATCTGGTGACCAGCAATTTCTGGGAAACTTTCCCGCCCGTCGCCGTCGCCATTCCCTTTCTCTTCATCTGCGGATTTATGACCGTCTATTTTCTCGGTCAGAAAGGCTTCTGCACCTACGCCTGTCCTTACGGCGGCATTTTCGTTCTCGCCGACAAGGTTTCGCCCGGAAAAATTCGCGTCACCGATGCCTGCAACGGCTGCGGGCACTGCACAGCCGTCTGCACGTCGAATGTTCTGGTGCACGCCGAAGTCAAGCAGTACGGGATGGTCGTCGACGCGGGCTGCATGAAGTGTATGGACTGCGTCAGCGTCTGCCCGACCGACGCCCTGTATTACGGTTTCGGCAAACCTTCGCTCGCCGTTTCAAAAATGTACGAGAAAAACTTTTCTCTGACCTGGACTGAAGAAATCGCGGCGGCGCTTATATTTCTGGCGAGCTTTTTAGCCGTCTGGGACGTTTATCAGCTCGTGCCGATGCTGATGGCGCTCGGCATCACCACCATCACGACGTTTCTCGCCATGCGGGCGTGGAGATTAATCCGCGCGGGCGACTTGTCGTTTTACCGTTTTAATCTGAAAGCCGGCGGCAAAATGAAAAAAGCGGGCTGGGCGTTTTTGAGTTTCGCCGCGTTGTGGATTGGCTTAAACGCGCACAGCGGCTATGTGCGCTATCACGAGCGCGCCGCCGCGATAGCCTTTGAAAACCTCAAAATTGCCGACGAGCTGGCTCTGGCGCGAACGAATCCCGCCCGCTGGCTCAGCGCGAGCGATAACGAGAACATCGCCAAA
>DATHBC010000910.1:0-5495 GCA_035296345.1 Pyrinomonadaceae bacterium
GCAAACTGGTCGCGGCGAATCTGGGCGGCGTGATGCGCGGTCAGGACGGCGATGATGACGACGTTTTTCACGTTTTCGAAAATCTGCAAAGCCTGCCTGCCGGCGGTCGCGCCCATCGAGACGTGGTCTTCCGTGTTTGCCGAGGTCGGAATCGAATCAGCCGACGCCGGGTGGACGAGGACTTTATTTTCGGAAACCAGCGCGGCGGCGACGTATTGCGTAATCATCACGCCGGAATTGATGTTTTTTTCGTCGTAGACCAGAAACGGTTCGAGCAAATCGTTAATTGATTTATCGTGCAGCTTGTTGATTTGACGCTCCAGCAGGTTTCCGACCTCGGAAATCGCCAGCTTCAGATAATCGAGCGCGAAGGCGAGCGGCTGACCGTGGAAATTCCCGCCCGAAAGCACTTCGTCCTCGTCGACGAAAATCAGGGGATTATCGACGGCGGCGTTCAGTTCGTTGGCGAAAATCGCTTTGGCGTGATTCAGCACCTGCAGGCTCGCGCCGTAAACCTGCGGCATGCAGCGCAGCGAATACGAGTCCTGCTTTTTGCATTTCAAATCAGACAGCTTTTCCGCGAAATCCCTTTTCTTTTCGACCGAATCGCTTTCTTCAATCTCGATTCCGGCGGTTTTCGATTTAGCCCGCAGGGCTTCGCGCGAAATGTCGATAAGTGAAGAATTTTCCGTGAACTTGCGAATCCAGCGGGCGATTTCTGCTTGTTCGGCGTGATGGCGCACGGCGTGAATTTTTTCGTCGAAAGCGTTTCGGCGCGCGCAGAAGGCTTCGAGCATCAGCGAAGAGGTGAGCGTCGCCAGTTTGAGCAGTCGCTCGAACTCGTAGACGGCAAAAGTGCCGAGCGCCGCCATCACGGTCGTGCCGTTGTTTAAAGCCAAGCCTTCCTTGTAGCTCAGCTCGAACGGCTGCAAAAGATTTTCCTTCGCTTCTTTTAAATCGGGAAATTCATCGCGCCCGAGCCGCTCGAAAAATTCCGCCGTTCGGTATTCCGCGCCGCCGAATTCGACGTAGCCTTCACCAATTAAAGGCAGCGCCAGATGCGAGAGCGGGCACAAATCGCCGCTCGCGCCGAGCGAGCCCTGCTCGGGAACAAGCGGGTGAATGCGGCAGTTGAGAAAATCCCTGAGACGCCGGAGCGTATCGACTTTGACGCCGGAATAGCCTTTCATCAGGGTATTCAGGCGAATCAGCATAATCGCGCGAACCATGCGCGTCGGAAAATTTTTGCCGACGCCCGTCGCGTGCGAGCGCAGCAGATTGATTTGCAGGTCTTTGGCATCGGCGGGCGAGATAATCTGGTCGGCTTTCGCGCCGAAGCCGGTCGTGACGCCGTAGACGACGGCGTTTTCCGCGACTTTCCGGGCGATGAAATCCCGGCTCCGGCGAACCTTTTCCAGATTGCCCAATTCGACCCGGGCGTTTTCGCAGGCGACTTTTACGACATCTCCGAAAGTCAGAGCGTCGCCCGTAATGATGATTTTTTCCATATTCGTGCTTGCTGGTTGATTGCAGCCTGCGTCAGAGGAGACGGTTATCTTTTCTCAACTAAATGATTATAATGCCGGCGCGCGCCAACGGCAAAAAGCCGCGCTTATGAGACGCGGCTTTCGGGCTGGCAGTCAGCTCTTTTTTGCTAAATCATTACCACTTTTTGAAGGTGTAGCCGACGTAAAACAGATTCTGGTCATAGCCCGGATTGATATTGCCGGTCGAGGAATTGGAAATGTGGTGAAACTTGAAGCCGAGGGTAAAGGTTCTGCCCGCGTCGGTCAGAAAATCCACGCCGCCGCCGCCCGCCAGAGTGAAATTGACCTGTCTGCCGAAACGGTCCGGAAAAACCGGGCTGCGGTCGTCAGGGATAGTTTTGTTGAAAACCAGCAGACCGGCGTTTGCCGAGATAAACGGCTGGATTTTAGCTCTGCGGCGAAAATGCAGTTGGAAACCGACCGGCGTCAAGCCCCAGGCGTAAGCGGTTGTGTCCTGCGGCTGGACGACGAAGGTGTTCGGCGCGGTTTGAATGACCGGGCGGCGGTCGTAATTAAGAACGGCGAGCGGAATAAAATCAATCGTGTATTTCAGCGCGAGACTTTCGCTCGTCGCGATGCGGCGCGAATAACGAACCGCGACCTGACCGTAACTCGAAGGACGCGAGCCGCCGAAAACGCGCGGCATATCGGGCGCGAAGCCGCCCCAGACGGAAAGCTCGTTTTTCTCGTCAAAATCGCTCGTCGCGGACGTTTGCGGCGACGTCGATTCCGATGACGTCGGCGAAGACAAAGCCGACGTTGATGTTGATGTTGATGTTGATGTTGTTGAGACGACGCCGGTTTCTTCGGCGGCGGCTTTTTTCCGAATGCTGTTGCCGCCGGTTAAATCCTGCGTAAAAATCACCGAAGGACAAGCTGCAATAATAATAAAAAGGCAGAGTCCGCAGGCAAAGACGGTAAAAAATTTTCGCATTAAAGTTTCTTCTCCGTAAAGTAAAATGTTCGTAAAATGTTCTGGAAAGTGATAAACGCGCACGACCTTGAGCGGGCTGCTTCTCTACTACTGCGCTCGTGCGTTATAAGCATAAATCAATTTTTCGTTTTTGACGAAAGGCGCGCTATTTAAAAAACGAAAAACCGAGATAGAAAGTGTTGGCATTGTAGCCCGGATTATTTTCTTTCCCGTAAATGTTGGCGTTCGAGATGTGAAAATACCGGTAGCCGATGCTCAGGAATCGCTTCGGATTTTTTTTCGAGTGAATCATCAAGCCGCCGCCCCAGTCGCCCATAAAATGATAGCGTCCCGCATAGGGAACCGGCAGCGGTTTGTTGAAATAAAGAGCGCCCGCGCCGAGCTTGAGAAACGGCTTGACGCGCCGCCGAGGCAGAAAAGTAAAGCGAAAATTGGCGGGCGAGATGCCGAAACCGTAAGTCGTTTCGCGGACTGTCGGATAAACGTTCGGCGTCGCGGTCGGGGAAATATACGCCGGATTTCTCACTTCGTTTCTAAAGGCGACGACCAGCGGCGTGATGCCGAACAGATAGGCGTAGCTGACGCCTTTTGCCGTGCCGAGGGTGCGCCCGAGGCGAATATCAATCGTCGTCATCTTGCGCCCGGCTCTGTCGTATTCTTCGGGTCCGGCAAAGTGCGTCGGCGGAAAAGGCGCGACGCCGAACTCGAAATTATATTCGATTGCGCCGCGCCGGTGCTTGTAATTCGGCGGCTCGTTTTCCTGAGCGTCGGGCGCGTTCGTCTCGACCGGTTTTCGAATGACCGGTTCGCCCGCCGCAAAAAAATTTGTTTTCTTTTTAGTGAAAATTCGCGATTGAAACGGCGTTTGAACCGGGTCGATAAAACCGGATTCGGTTTCTGAATCTTCTATTGCTCCAAGCGGTTCGTCCGGTTGTCGCTGCCCCGCGACCGTAAAAAATAAAACGGTCAAAATCAAAAACAGACTGCCCGAGGCGAGTCTCAAAATACCAAGCATTATGCCAATTTCCCCTTGTTTGTAATGGCGTCCGTCCGCCCGGTACGCCGGCAGCCGGCGAGCCGAAATCTCTTTTACTACAGCCGTTCGCCTTTATAAATCCGGCTGTATGAAACGTAATTATGCCAGAATTTTTCCAAATCTTTTACTTCCGCCCCGGTCAATTCGCGCTTGACACGAGCCGGGCTGCCCAGAACGAGCGAGCGCGGCGGAATGACCGTGCCCGGCGTAACCAGGCTGCCCGCGCCGACCAGCGAATTTCTGCCGACGCGCGCGCCGTCCATCACGATTGCGCCGATGCCGATTAAACAATTCGCTTCGACATGACAGCCGTGCAGCGTGACGCGGTGACCGAGCGTTACCTCGTCTTCCAGAACGGTCGGGTGCGTCCCGGCGGAAACGTGCAGAACGCAGGCGTCCTGAATGTTCGTCCGCGCGCCGATGCGTATATAATTGACGTCGCCGCGCAAAACGGAACCGAACCAGACGCTGGAATCTTCGCCGATTTCGACATCGCCGATCACGACCGCCGTTTCGGCGATAAAAGCCGTTTTATGTATGCGCGGCGACAGATTTTGAAACGGCTTTATCATAAAATTCGGACGGCGGCTGCGGCGATGCGCGCCAAACGGCAGCCGGTTTAATTTATTTATCGCGGGAGTCGATATTCAAAAAATGGTAACAGTTTAACTTTGCAAATGGCAAGATTTTGTTTTTATACGGGTTCGTGGCAAACTCGTTTTTACAAAAATTTACAGGCAAAGGTCAGGAGCAATGGCAAAACAACCGAAAATTTTAGCTTTTGCGGGCAGTCTCCGCGAAAAAGCTTATACGAAGCGAATCGTCAAGGTCGCCGCCGCGGGCGCGCGCCGCGCCGGAGCGGAAGTCACTTACGTGGATTTAAAAGATTATCCGATGCCGATTTACAACACGGATTTGCAGGACACGCAGGGTTTCCCGCCAATCGCCGCGGCTTTTCAGAAGCTTCTGCTCGAACACGACGGTCTGCTGATTGCTTCGCCCGAATACAACGGCTCGCTGCCGAGCGCGCTGAAAAACGTGATTGACTGGACTTCGCGCTCGAACGCGGATTTGAAAACCGCCGATTGCTACAAGGGGAAATTTGCGGCGATTATGACCGCTTCGCCCGGCAGCTTCGGCGGCATACGCTGTTTGAAGCATCTGCGCGACGTTTTGACGATTTTGTTTGTCAATACTCTGCCCGCCGAAATCGCCGTTTCCTTTGTCGCCAGTAAATTCGACGGCGACGGCGATGAAATGGTCGACGACCGAACCGAAGCGATACTGGAAGATTTAGGCGCGTCGCTCGCCGAAATGCTGCGCAAAACGCACGGCGAAATCGAGACGGTCGAAAGCGAAACGTCCAACGCCGGCAGTTAATCAGCCGGCAGTTTATCGGAGGCTTCGGCATCGCCGTCGTTTTGCTGCCCGGCTCGCTCGTTTTCGCCGCAGCCCGGATACGCAATCCGGTAAAATCCGCGTCGAAGCTCCGGCGAGATAATTCGCGCCAGCCGCGTAAAATAAAAGCCGCCGCTGCTCCGGAAGCGCAGTTTATGAGAAAATTTTCTGAAGCGGAAAGACAATTGCTGATTGCCGCCGGCTGGCTCAGGAGCCGCTACGGCTTGATGTCCGGATTCGACGCCGACACGGCGTCAACTGCGGAAAATTTAAAAAGATTCGGCGAAATATGGTTCGGCAAATATCAGGTCGACTGGTCGCCGCGGGCGTTTCGGACGTTGATTAATGAAGATTATTTATCCGAAACCGGCAAGGGCGTTTTCGCGCTGACGGAAAAAGGCAGCGCGGCGCGAAAAGCCGTCGAAATCGACCAGCCTTTATGGCTGTATGAATACGACAATTTTTTCGAAGCTGCGGTAAAAAGCGAGGCGCACGCGCTTTTTTGCGAAAAGGTTTACGGCGAAAATCTGTGCCAGCACGGCTTGGCTGATGTTTTTCAATTAAACAAGCTGCTCGAAGC
>DATHBC010000911.1:0-3323 GCA_035296345.1 Pyrinomonadaceae bacterium
AAGCAGAACGGCGGCGGCGAGCTGTCCCCAGCCGAGAAACTCGTAATAAAATCCGGTCTGGTAAAGCGCGTTAAAATAATGCCCGACCGGGTTTGAATCCGGCAAAACGGTGAACGGCTGACCGATGATTTTCTTAACGGAAGGCGGAATAAATCCGACGGCTAACAGAACGCGCACGAAAGCCGTAAAAAATTGCAGCCATTTATTAGCCGTCGCGGCAGCGTGCAGCTTATCCAGAGTTTTTTCCAAAGTCATAAATTTTCTGCCTTTCGACAATTTGCTTCCCGCTTGCTAAAGCGTAAAAACGCCGCGAAACGTTTCCGCGTTTCAATTAATTAATACGCCCGCTTTGCTTCGCGCCGGATTATTCCTTATCATTTTTACAAATTCTTTTGCAGAAATAAGGAACAATAACGAATGATTATACCCGTTAAATGGAGCGACGAAGGCGTTTTGATGCTCGACCAGCGCCTTTTGCCGACCGAAGAAAAATGGCTGACCCTGCGAACTTACGTGGACGTCGCCAACGCCATCCGCGATATGGTCGTGCGCGGCGCGCCCGCCATCGGCGTTTCCGCCGCTTACGGCATCGCGCTCGGCGTGAAAAATTTTGTCGGCACGAGCCTGCTGGATTTGGAAGACGAATTCGATTACATCAGCGAAATTCTCGGCAAAACGCGCCCGACCGCCGTTAATCTTTTCTGGGCGATTGACAGAATGCGGCGCACTTTTCAAAAGGCGAAATCCGAAGGCAAGTCCGTCAGCGAAATCAAACAGATTCTGCTGGTCGACGCCAAAGCGATTCACGACGAAGACATCGAGAGCCAGCGTCTGATAGCGCAATTCGGCGGCGAGCTTCTCGAAGACAATTCCACGGTTTTAACGCACTGCAACGCGGGCGCGCTCGCCACCGGCGGCGTCTGGGGAACGGCGCTCGGCGTCATTCGCGGCGCGGTCAATCAGGGAAAATCGGTCAGCGTTTTCGCCGACGAGACGCGCCCGTATCTGCAAGGCGCGCGCCTGACCGCCTGGGAACTGCTTCAGGACGACATTCCCGTGACCTTGATTACGGACAACATGAGCGGGCACGTGATGAAGCAGGGAAAAATTCAGGCGGTCGTCGTCGGCTCGGACAGAATTGCCGCCAACGGCGACGTCGCCAACAAAATCGGAACGTATATGGTCGCCGTTCTGGCAAGGCGGCACAATATTCCTTTCTATGTCGCCGCGCCGCTTTCGACCGTCGATTTAAACTGCCCGACGGGCGACGAAATCCCGATTGAAGAACGAAACGTCAGAGAAATTTCGCACCTCAAGGACATTCGGCTCGCGCCCGAAGGCATCGAAATTTCCAACCCGGCTTTCGACGTCACGCCGAACGAACTGGTCACGGCAATCATCACGGAAAAAGGCGTCGCCCGCGCGCCTTTCGCGGAAAGTTTGAAAAAGATGTTTGAGGAGTAGGACTCCTCAATGCAAAATGCAAAGTGCAAAATGCAAAATATGAGGATTTAAGATTTAAGACTCAGAATTAAATCTTCTCCTCCGTTTTGCATTTTGCACTTTGCATTTTGCGTTAAAATTCATTCCGCCGCGCTTTTTCTAATCTCCTTTTGCAGCCATTTCCACGCTGATTCGATGATTTCCTTTAACTCCTGCCGTTCGGGTTTCCAGCCTAATTCTTTTCTGATTTTGTCGGAGCTGGCAATCAGCATCGCCGGGTCGCCGGCGCGGCGCTGGCTGTAGCGGACGTTGATTTCCTTTCCCGTCACCGCCTTTGCCGTGTCGATAACCTGTTTGACCGAATAGCCTTCGCCGCCGCAGCCGAGATTGTAAATCGCGCTGCGCTCGTCGAGAATTTCGAGGGCGGCGATGTGCGCGCGCGCCAAGTGTATCACGTGAATGTAATCGCGGATGCAGGTTCCGTCGGCGGTCGGGTAATCGTCGCCGTAAACTTCGATGTATTCGCGCTTGCCTTCGGCGGCTTGCAGAATAATCGGAATCAAATGCGTTTCCGGGTCGTGACGCTCGCCGAATTTTTCGCTCGCGCCCGCCGCGTTGAAATAGCGCAGGCTGGCGTAGCGCAAGCCGTAAGCCTTTTCAAACCATTTCAGAGCCTGTTCGAAAGCGAGCTTCGACTCGCCGTAAGGATTGGTCGGCTGCGTCTTGTCCGTTTCGGTTATCGGCTGTTTTTCCGGCTCGCCGTAGACGGCGGCGGTCGACGAGAAAACGATTTTTTTAACGCTTGCCTCGCGCATCGCGTCGAGCAGAGACAATCCGGCGACGACGTTGTTTTGATAATATTTCGCCGGATTTTCGACCGATTCGCCGACTAAGGAATGCGCCGCCATATGAATGACGGCTTCGGTTTCGTGTCGCCGCAGCACGTCGAAAAGCTTTTCGGTCTCCGTCAAATCGCCGAAAATAAATTCGGCTTGCGGCGCGACCGCCTCGCGATGACCTTTCACCAGATTGTCGTAAACGACGACGGCGTGCCCGTCCTTGATTAATTCTTCGGTGACGACGCTGCCGATATAGCCCGCGCCGCCGGTAACTAAAATTCGCATAATTTCATTTAACATTTAACATTTAACATTTATCGGTTGTTAAATGTTCAGAGTTCAATCGTAAATGTTCAAGGTTCTAAATGTTCAAGGTTCAATGATAAATGATAAATGTTAAATGATAAATGTCGAAAGGCTGAACGCGGTCATAATCAAAACGACCAGCCAGCCGCCGATGTCCAGCCAGAGCGGCTGGCGGTATTCGCCGACGATTTTCTTTTTTCGCGCCGCCAGCAGAATCAATGCCAGCGCGACGGGCAGGATAAAGCCGTTGAGCACGCCGACCACGACCAGGACTTTCGCCGGCTGCCCGACCAGCAGGAAAATCAGCGTCGAGACGACGATAAAAGCGATAGTGACGGCGCGCTCGTAACGCTCGACGCGCGGCGAGAAGGTTTTCAGAAACGACACGGAAGTGTAAGCCGCGCCGACGACCGACGTAATCGCCGCGCAAAACATCACGACGCCGAAAATCAGATAACCGATTGTGCCCGCCGCCGTTTGAAAGACCGAAGCCGCCGGATTTTTTTCGTCGATGCTCGCGCCCGCCGCGACGACTCCGAGCGCGGCGAGAAAAAGCATAAAACGAATCAACGCGGTAATTAAAATTCCGGTCGTCGCCGATTTATTCACTTCATTGAGCGAGCCTTCGCCTTTAATCCCGGCGTCGAGCAAGCGGTGCGCGCCCGCGAAACTGATATAGCCGCCGACCGTTCCGCCGACCAGCGCGACCGTCGAATATGCGTCAATCGTCTCGGG
>DATHBC010000912.1:0-3457 GCA_035296345.1 Pyrinomonadaceae bacterium
CAGAATTTCCAGCGATTTTTCGGCGGCGCTCTGCCGACGACAACGCAGCAAGCCAGCGCCTTTTCGATTGCGACGACCGCGCCCGGAACGCCGACCGGCGTCAACTGCGTCGTCGTCATTCCGGGTATGGTCGCGCAGTGCCCTACGGGTCGCGTGGTCGCTCCGGCAATCGCCAACTTCTTCCGCCCGAACGCGCCGAACTATTTCCTGGCGCAGGCTCTATCGGGCGGCGCGGTGACGAAAGCCGTTCTCGATTCGCAGCTTGCGGGCAGTTTGAGAGCGCCGGGAACTCTTTCGCCGTTCGGTTCGGTCAACGCGCAAATCTCCAACGGCAACTCGGAATACAACGCGCTGAACGTCGAGCTGAAACGCCGCTTTGCCAATAACCTGACGTTCCAGGCGAGCTACACCTGGGCGCACGCGATTGACGATTCGAGCGATTTGCAGACGCTGCTTATTCCGCAGGACCCGCGCCGCTTTGATTTGGAAAAAGCCGATTCGCTGTTTGACCAGCGACACCGCTTTGTCTTTAGCGGCGTGCTGGCATCGCCCGTCGGCTGGCGCAGCGGCGGCGGCTGGCAGAGATTTCTGTCGGACTTTACAATCGCGCCGATTATCGAAATTTCTTCGGGTCGCCCGTTCAATATCATCACCAACGTCGATACGAACAACGACCAGTCGACGCAGACCGACCGCCCGAGCGTCAACCCGGACGGCACTTTGTGTCAGCCCGGCTCGCCCGGCTGCGTCACGCCGCTGATTACCAACGGCGAATTTTCAATCGGCAACCTCGGACGTAATATGGGACGCACGCACGGGTTTGCCTCGTTCGATTTGCGCATCGCGCGCGCGATTCATTTCGGCGAGCGTATCCGTCTTGATTTGATTGCCGAAGGTTTCAACCTTTTCAATCGCTTCAACGAAGCCAGCGCTTCGCCGTTTCTGAGCGACGTCAATGCCTTCGGCGAGCGCACCAAAAACGGTCGCTATTTCAGCCGTCCGACGGCGGCATACGACCCGCGCCAGTTCCAGTTCGGCGTCAAGCTTAATTTTTAAGTTGACGCTTGTTTTTGAAAGCATGTCTTTGCCGCTGCGGATGTCGCAAAGACATGCTTTCACATTTTTGAAACCGCCGATTCTTATCAGTTCAACGACGAACATTATCAAGCATCGCCCGCAAAGCCCCAGGAAAGCATCGGATTCAATCATCGCCGGATTCGGCAAAGCAAGCAGGAGAAAAAATTATGAATACCAAAGGCGTAGATTTTTACGGTTTTCTGAGCAGCGCTTCGGACTACGCGCTCCGCTGGTATTACCCTTCGGGCGACGCCAGCAACCCGACGACTGTTTTTCTCGGCGCTGCCAATAAAATGTATCAAGGCGCCTGCCAAATAACCGGCTCAAACATCAGCGGTCTTTACGGTCGATTCGAGTGGGACTTTCTTTACAACATGCAGGAAGTCGCCGAAAGCAATTTTGCGAGCATCAATCCGTATACCGGCAATATCGACGATGTCGGGATGTGCAATATGCTGTCGACGCCTTCGATTGTCAAACCGGAATACGCCGTCTCCTACGGATTTTATGACGCCGGCACAGGTTTGGGAGGACTGCCGAATAACGACCAGTCGTATGTCTACGTCACCGAGAATTATTCAAACTGGATGGGCAATCTGGCAAAACAAAATCCGCTTTTCGGGAAGCTGCCGTTTACCTCCGTCGCTCTTCCCGGCGCGCACGATGCCGGAACGTTTGACCCGACGAAAATGCAGGCTATGCTGCAGATTCCTGGTTTCGTTTCCTTAATCTCGACTATCCTGGGACCAATTTTCAAGCTTTCCAGCGAATTTTTCCTGGCAACTGCTATCGGCGGCTTGGAGAGACTGTTGACTAATTTCGGCTTTACTCAGAAAGATGATATTACGACGATGCTCAATCTCGGCGTTCGTTATTTCGATTTTCGTCCCGGATATTGCGCGACCGTTAACGAAGGCGAGCTTTATCATCAGCACAAATTTATTCCCGGTTACCCGTATATCAGTTTTCTCGAAGACATTCTGACTTTTTTGAAAAATAATCCGACGGAAATCGTGGTCGTTAATCTCAATTTCCAGAATTTTTATTCGCCTCAGATGCAGCCTCTCCAGGCAGTTCTGGATACGTATCTCGCCAACGCCATGACGGCGACCGGCACGACTGATTCAATCGGATATATCAACGGAAACACTCTGACGAGCACGAATATTTCATACAGCGGCTTGATAGCAGATAAGACGCGGCTGATTTTTCTGAATCAACTGGACGGAATGAACGACGCGAGCAAATGCGACTCTTACGATAAAAATGTTTACCGGACGACCGATGTCACACAGATTATCAATCATCTCAGCGATATGACTTCCAGCCAGCAGAAAGGGACGGATTACACGGTTCTGCAGTTGCAGAGCACAGCGCAAGCCGTCGCCGGCGGCATATGGTCGAATATTGCGACCTTAAGCGACGCCAGCTCGCCGCTTTTAGCCACCAAAGCGATGTTTGACCATCAGACTTATCCGTGGCTTCTGGCGCACGTCGCGAATATGTTCATGCCAAATCAAAATATCGTTTTTCTAAATGACTTTGCCGATAATGCGCTGGTCAACGCGGCGATTGAGGTGACCAATCAAAGGCTGGCAAATATTTCATAAGCTTATCCTTTTTACGGAAAAACTTTCTCGCTTCGGAGGCTGTCCGCTTCCTTTAAAAAAAGCATATCTCCAAGCGCTGCAGCGCCGATAAAGATATGCTTTTTTACCTAAATCCGGCGGACGAAAAACAAACCAGGCGGAATTTATTATTGCCTGTATATTTGTTAATAAATCCCGTAGCCCGCGCGCCTTTTCTGTAAAACCTCTTTTATTTCGGAAGTTCCCTGCGCGCCGCCGACGCGGGCAGTTTCGACTAACGCGCCGGATGTTTCCGGCTCAATCTGCTTGCCGCACTTTTCGCAATAAGCGTAGCTGCTGATAAAGGTGACGCCTTTAGCCTGGCAGAGACATTGTTTGGATTGATTTTTCATAAATAATTCGCTTGTTTCCCCGTTAATTTATCTTTTCTTCAAGATAACGATAAGCTTAATTCAGAGATTAGTCTAATTCTAAATTTTCATCGGCATCATTATTTAGATTCATGTTTAAGTTAAGCGGGCTGGAAATTAATAAAGGGTTTTGCCGGCGATTTAAGATAAATTTAGGTGAATCCGATTTTGCGCCGGGAAAATAATAATTCTCCCGGTAATCAGTCTTTTCTGCCCGGAAAATCTTTGTGCTAATCTTTTCGTATGGCTTCCTTCACCGAAAAAATCAAACGAAAAGCCCTTGAAATCGGTTTTCACAAAATCGGCATTGCGCGCGCCGAGCCGCTCGAAGCGGAAACCGAATATCTCAGGCAATGGCTCGGAAAAAATTTTCACGGCGAG
>DATHBC010000913.1:0-7712 GCA_035296345.1 Pyrinomonadaceae bacterium
AAACGGGACGCGCGGCTGGTCTTTTTTTCTTCATAGCGAAAAAAAATTATAACAAATATTGCTGCCGCAGCCAGGCTTTCTGTTGACAGAAAGCAAAGAAAAATCCACTATAAAAGGAATTGCGGTTGCATTCAGAGGCGGATTCCTTCACACAGCAAATAAAATTTTAGAGTTTCTCTTGGTCGAATTTTCGGAGAACATTCTTGGCTGTCAGACCGAAAAACAACAAGGCTGTCGTAAGTTTTGCTCCACCAGTAGCAGTGAATAACGAAGGCGGATACAACAAAACTTACCGGCGACCGTTTTGGCTACCCGCGCCGGCTTATTACATTCTGGCGGTGGCGATTTCGGCTGCCATTTTCTTTCTCGTCTGGGGAATCCTGCACGAGGGCGAGGAAATGCCCTGGATTCCGGCGGGAATTCTGGCGTGTATGACGATTGCGACGGCGGTCGTCGTGCGCGAATTTTTTCTGCGGCGCGCCCGCAACCAGTTTCTGCGGGCGCAAAAACGTCTCGACTATAATATAAAGAGCGTCGCGCAGCACAAAAGTAAAGATTCGAACAAGCTGACGCTGGAAAAAAACGCCGCCATTCTGAGAAATATCGAGCGCAAATCCGAAGCGGCGAGAGTGTTGGGAAAACTGCCCGACGCGCATTGGGAGGTTTTTGAAATCTGCAACGAGTATTTGCAGATAACCGAAAGAGAGCTGCACACCGTCGGCGTCGGCTCGCCGCGACTTCCGGCGCTCAGGCTCGGCAGGGAAAAAGTCCGGGAGATGCACAAATTTCATCTGCTGACCTGGGCGGCGGTCGAAACCAAGGCGCTGACGCAGGAAGCGCGGATTCGTGCTACAATAGCCGAAAAGCTGGAAACTGCGCAGAAGGCTCTGGCGGTTCTCGATTCGGCGCTCGGTTTTTACCCGAACGAGACGGAATTAATCGAATCGGCGACGGCAATCGAGGAATTTATCGCCTCGATAAAAGTCTCGCACTGGATTGAGCAAGCCGAGCGCAGCGCATTTAAAGGCAATTACAAACGCGCTGTCAGTCATTATCGCGATGCGCTTTTTTATCTCGCCAGAGAAAACGTCCGCAGCGACGAGCGCGATATGATTGCCGAAAAAATCAACGCGGAAATCGAAAAATTGCGCGAAGTTGCGGGAAGCGGCGAAAAGAATAAGAAACAAATTTTACCTGAACCGGGAAAGAAAAATGATTAGTCAAAGATGCCCCAAATGCCACAGCAAGCGAGTTAGACGAGGTTATCGCCCCACGCCTTTCTGGTTGAAAATTATCTTTCGCTACAACCTTCTGTGCGATAACTGCAACTGGGAATTTACCGGCTTTGCCGTGCCCGGAACGGTTTCGTCAAAACCCACGAGGAAGCCGCTGAACAAAACACTTCAATAAACACGAAAAAGATAATCTAAAGATAAATTTTCGGAAAATGCACGAAAGAAATTTCCGAAAACGGTAAAAATATGTTTAAAATCAGGTAAACGTAAAATTTTCAGTGCGAGATGGTTAGAGCGGATGTCGGAATTTAAGCCTTATTTTTTCACATATTTTTGTTTGCTTTGGTTGCTGTTGCTACTGCCGCCGCTTCACATTTCGGTTTTTGCGCAAATGCCCGAACCGACGCCGATTAATGCCGCCGCGACGGAAACGGACGCTTCAAAAACTATTCATTTCGGCGATTTGATTGACGTCGACGTGCTCGGCGGCGTCGAATACGACTGGCGCGGAACAATCACGCCGGAAGGGTTTCTGAACGGCATCAGTTTTGTCGAAGAGCCGATTTATGCTTTATGCCGGACGGAAGACGAAATCGCGCGGCAGGTGGAAAAAGCTTACGGCAAGCTGCTGCGCGACCCGAAAGTCGTCGTTCGCGTGCTCGACCGTTCGGGGCGACCGGTTTCGGTTTTATACGGTGCGGTCAAAACGCCGCAGCGTTTTCAGATACAGCGCACGGTACGGCTCAACGAACTGATTATCCTGTCGGGCGGCATTACCGAGCGGGCTAACGGTGAGATACAGATTTTTCGTCCGCAATATCTAAGCTGTCAGGCGGGAAAAAAATCGGAAGAAACCAACGCGGCTCCGGAGAAGGAAAAACGCGCCTCGTTTGTCTCGACGCGCCGCGAAGACAACGGCTCGACTTACATAAACATCAAAATCAGCGACCTGCTGGCGGGCAGACCGGACGCCAATCCCTTGATTTTGACCGGCGACATCGTGACGATTCTCGAAGCCGAGCCGATTTATATTATCGGCGGCGTGGCAAGCCCGAAACAGATTTCTTCGCGCTCGCAGACGACCGTTTCGCGCGCCATAGCCAGCGCCGGAGGCTTGGCGAAAGACGCCGACCCGTCGAAAATCGTGATTTTTCGGCGCGGCGGCGAAAGTAGAATTATCGAAGTCGATTTGGATGCCGTTAAAGCGGAAAAAGCTCAGGACGTCGTGCTGCAGGCTTACGACATCGTGGACGTGCCGCAGAAGGGCAGAGCGAAAAGAAAATTTCCGCCCGTCATCCGGCTGGTCGAAGGCGGCGAGCGAAACGCTTTGAAATTACCTTTGCGGATTGTCGATTGATTTCCGCCGAAAGAAAGTCGATTCATTTCCGCCGAAAGAAAGGTGACAATTCCGGAGCGAAAAGGTAAAATTCACATAACTTTAATTTTAAAGGAAAACAGATGGCAGAGAAAACAAGTAAATACAGCCGCCGCACAATCGCGCTTTTCGGATTGTTCATCCTCGGCATCTTAATCGCCGTACTGGTCGGGATGCAGCAAATCGCTGTTTTGTACGTTCTGGCGACGATTAGCCTGGTCGCGTTGCTGCTGACCGTGGCTTTCGCCGATTTGGAAAAAGTCGGACGCGAGACCGCCGACGGCTTCGCGCCGAGAAACGAGTAATCGAGTATTTAAGTAATCGAGTATTTATTGGAAGTGGAAAAGGGATTGGCAAAACTGGTTTCGGGATTATTGTTTGGGCTGATGATATTTTCATTGTCGGCACTGGGTTTTACTCTGCCTGTTCCAGCCGACGAAGCGGCGAAAGGCGCGCGTCTCAGATGGAAAACCGGAACCGTTAACATCGCTTTTTCGACCTCGCTGACCAAACCGTCGGCGAATATCAAAGACGACAGCGACGTTTTAGCCGCCGCGCGCCGCAGTCTGGCGACGTGGGAAAAAGTCGCCAACATAAAATTTAACGAAGTTTCGACCGATAAGCTGTCCGTTTCGCCGGGCGGAAATGCCGGCGACGGAGTGAACCTGATAACCATCGCGGCGACGCCGGAAAACCAGCTGCTTTTCGGGAGCGGCAGCGAGGCGCTGGAAATTTCCGCCAAAACCAGAGTTTTTTATAATCGTCGCGGCGTAATAACCGAAGCCGATATTGTTTTGAACCCGTACGTGCAGTTTTCGACCGACGGCACGCCCGGCAGCTTTGACCTCGAAGCGACGATAACTCACGAAATCGGACATCTGCTCGGCTTGGAGCATTCGCACGTCGTCGGCTCGACGATGCAGACGCATCAGGGCAAAAACGGAATCTACAATCTGCCGCAGATTGCTTCGCGAACTCTCTCGGACAGCGATATTGCCGGCGCGCGCGCGCTTTACGGCGCGGCGAAAGACGACGAGGAAAGCTGCTGCGGCGCTTTGAAAGGCAAAATCACGCTTTCGCCGGCGGGCGTCGCGGCTGGTAATTTTCACGTCTGGCTGGAAGAAGCGGCAACCGGAAAAATTCAGGCAGCGACCATGACTCAACCGGACGGAACGTTTTATCTGGAAGGTTTGCAGCCGGGAAAATATCGCGTTCTCGCGCAGGATTCCGGCGAGCGGCAAAAAAACCGGAAAAAGATTTATTCCGGCGGCGAGCTGGGCGAAGCGGTCGTCGATAAAGGAAAGGTTGCCGTCATCGAAAAACAAATCGCCCTGAAAGAAAGAACGTTCAGCCCGAAATACATCGGCTTAAACGGGCAAATATCCAATATTCCGGTTCCCGTCAACGGCGGAAAATCATTCGAAATTTATCTGGGCGGAGAAAATCTGAACCCGAACGAATTGATTGTTTCGACCAATTCGCCTTTTATCAAAGTGTCGAGAACGGCGACCGCCGCGCAGGATTTCGGCGATGAAATCTCGGTTTTAAGATTTGAAATTTCCGTTTCGCCGAACGCGCCGCCGGGCGAATACAGCCTCCGCGTCCAAAAAAACAACGGCGAAATCGCATATTTTATCGGCGGCGTTATCAGCGACATCGTGGTTAATTCCTCAAACAGACCGCTCTTCGCCGATTTCGATTAATTGAAATCAGCGAAAAATATATTTTTTTCTATACAAATGAAAATTGCGAAATTTTCTATCTAATAGAAGTTGCAAAATAAAAATTATTGTGCATAATCAGAGTTGTTCACCTCCCCGGTGAACATTCTGGTCACGAGGGGTGAGGACTTGTGACCTAGGGGCGACGGTGTGGGAGACGTCGCCCTTTAACTTTTTTATTTCTCGATTCCGACTTTCCATCTAAATTAATACTTGACCTTAACTCCAATAAGCGTACAATTTAACATTGTAATTTATAAATTAAAGGCTGACCGTTTACCGATTTAACGTCAGTGAAACAGAGAAACGCTTAACATTGTTTTAACAAGAAGACCTGAGACGCGCCGCGCTGGCAATCAGCCGCTCGTCTAACGGTCTTTAATTATTTTATATGGCAAAAAACGGGCAGGAAGCAGTTGCCGGCGCAGCCGCAGCAAAGGGCGGGTTTTTAAGAGGCTGGTTGTTAAAAGGCGTTAAGGAAGCCGAAGGACCGCACGAGCCTGAAGGCAAACATCAACAGCACCCCTGGTGGAAAGTGATGTGTCTGACGGGCGTCGATTATTTTTCGACGCTCGGTTATCAGCCGGGCATCGCCTATCTGGCGGCTGGCGCTTTGTCGCCGCTGGCGACTCTGGTTCTGGTTTTGCTGACGCTGTTCGGCGCGCTGCCGATGTACCGGCGCGTGGCGGAAGAAAGCCCGCACGGCGACGGCTCGATTTCGATGCTCGAAAATCTGCTCTCGCGCTGGAAAGGGAAAATGTTCGTGCTGGCGCTGCTCGGCTTTGTCGCCACGAGCTTTATTATTACCATCACGCTTTCGGCGGCTGACGCGACCGCGCACATTATCGAAAATCCTTTCGTCGAGCACAATCTGCATTTTCTCAATCATCGAATCATCGTCACGCTGGTTTTAATCGGGCTGCTCGGCGCGGTGTTTCTGAAAGGCTTTAACGAAGCCATCGGTTTGGCGGTCGGCATCGTGGTCGTCTATCTGGCGCTGAATATTGTCACCATCGGCTTCGGGCTTTATCACATCTTCGTGCTGCATCCCGAGGCGCTCTCTAACTGGCAGGTTCTGCTCTGGAATCATCCGAGCGTCGCCGGCAGCGTGACCTGGATGGTGCTTGCCGCGCTGGTGGTTTTTCCGAAACTGGCGCTCGGTCTTTCCGGGTTTGAAACTGGCGTCGTCGTGATGCCGCTCGTCAAAGGCGACGGCGATGATTCGACTGTAGACGCGAAACAGATTCATACCTCGCAGGTCGACGGAAGGGCTATCCCGCATGCCGAGCAGAAACATCTGGAAGGTCGCATCCGCAACGGCAAGAAACTTTTAACGGGCGCGGCGGTTATCATGAGCTTTATGCTGGTCGGCAGCAGCCTGATTACCTCGATGCTCATCTCACCGGAAAAATTTCAGGAAGGCGGCGAAGCCTACGGTCGCGCAATTTCCTATATTGCGCACGAATATCTGGGCGAGATTTTCGGCACGTTTTACGACATCAGCACGATTTTGATTTTGTGGTTTGCGGGCGCGTCGGCGATGGCTGGACTTTTAAACATCGTGCCGCGTTATCTGCCGCGCTACGGAATGGCGCCTGACTGGGCGCGCGCCACGCGACCGCTGGTGCTGGTTTTTACGGGACTCTGTTTTCTCGTCACGATTCTGTTTCGCGCCGACGTCACGGCGCAGGGCGGAGCTTACGCGACCGGGGTTTTAATGCTGATGACTTCGGCGGCAGTCGCGGTCACGATTTCCGCCTGGAAGAGAAACGAGAAGAAATGGATATTTTTTCTGGTGATTACGCTGGTCTTTTGCTACACGACCGTCGTCAATATGGTCGAGCAGCCGAACGGAATAAAAATCGCTTCGTTCTTTATCATCGCCATCATCATCACTTCGTTTATCTCGCGCGCGATGCGGACGACCGAGGTGCGCGTCGACGAAATCATTCTGGACGAAAAGGCGCAGGAATTTCTGGACGAGCTTGCCGGAGGTGAAATCCGCATCGTCACGAACCGGCGCGAAACCGGAGATATTGCGGAATATCGTTTTAAGGAGCACGAAAAGCGCGTCGACAACCATATTCCGTCGAGCGACCCGATTCTTTTTTACGAAATAGAATTAGGCGACGCTTCCGAGTTTAAAGGCAAGCTGCACATTCGCGGCGTCGATATTGCCGGATATAAAATCCTGCGCACGCAGGCTCCGGCTGTCCCTAACGCCATCGCGGGTTTTCTGCTTTACCTGCGCGACAAAACCGGAAAGATTCCGCACGTTTATTTCGGCTGGAGCGAGGGCAATCCGATTATGTATCTGGCGAGATACATTCTGTTCGGCGAAGGCGACACCGCGCCCGTCACCCGGGAAATTCTCCGGCAAGCCGAAGAAGACCCTGAGCGGCGACCGTCGGTGCACGTCGGCGGTTAAGCGAAAAAAAAATTATTTCTCGGCGGTCAGATTCGGGTTCATCGCCAAAAAGCAGGAGCGGCAAAACACCGGGCGACCCTGCGAAGGATAAAAAGGTACGGTCGTGTAAGCGTCGCAGTTGGCGCAATGCACGGCGACTTCGATGCGCTGCTTGATGCCGGCTTCCTGCGCGGCGGTAATGGCGGCGAGACGCTCGTTTTTGGCTTGTTTACAGGGCTTGCAGCGTTTCGGCGGATTTTTCAAGCCTTTGTCGCGAAAAAAAACCTGCTCGCCGACCGTCCAGATAAAATCCTGCCCGCAGTCGATGCAGCCGATTGATTGGTCTTCGATTTCTTCTTGTTCTTCGCCATCGGCGGCAGAGATTACCGGTTCGTAACCGCTTATGCCTCTTGACTCGAATTGTGGCATCACTTGTTCCCTCCCTTTGCTTGCCTCGTTCGTTCTTTACATACACAATTGAGTTTGAAAATAATCAGTAACGGAAGAACCGGTTTTCATCGGGAAATGATAAACTTGTCTCCGCAGTTGTTCTCCACAAAAGATTATATTATAAATTTCAAGACTCTTTCGACATAATTTGCAAGTCTCAAAGATTTAACGAGAGTAGGTATAGATTTGAAGTTATACTTATCCGCGAAAAGTGTCAAGGAAAATATTTTTAAAACAGCAGGAAGATGAAAATATTAGTAGTAGGCTCGGGCGGTCGCGAGCACGCGCTGTGCCGCGCTTTCAGAAAAAGTTCCGGCGTCGCGGAAATTTTTTGCGCCGACGGCAACGCCGGAATTGCAGAGATTGCCGAATGCATCGACATCAAGCCTGAGGAAATCAACAAACTAGCCGATTTTGCGGCGGAAAACGCGATTGATTTGACTTTTGTCGGCGGCGAGACGGCGCTGGCTCTGGGAATCTTCGATGAATTTGAAAAAAGAAATCTGAAAATTATCGGCGCGAGC
>DATHBC010000914.1:0-2147 GCA_035296345.1 Pyrinomonadaceae bacterium
GTCGGGCGGCAGAATGTCAATCAGCGTAAAATCCAGGCGCGGGTAACGGGTCGTCAGAATCGTCGCCGCCGCGTTCAATTCGCTTTGCAGAATCATTTCCAGCTCGCCCATCGGCGCGCATTTTCCCGAAAAGGAAATGTGAACCGTCTCCGAACGGTGCAAAACGTCTTCCAGACGCGGAACGTGAATGACGGCTTCTTCCGCCTCGTCGCCGTGCAGGTGTTTCGACCAGACGATGTATTTTTGCAGCGGGATGTTTTCTTCGGAAACCGTGTCGTAAAGCAGAGTGCCTTTGCCGTGCGGGTCGCAGCTCAAAAGCGCGTCCGCGCCGAACTCGCGCCCGACGCGCAGGATTTCCCGCACGGTTTCGTTCGCCAGAAGCGAAACGGCGACGGTTTCGAGCGTCTGCGCGTATTTCAAAAGCGCGCCGTTATGCGTAATCAATGGCGCGTTTAATTCCATCTGCAAGCCGACGGGGCGCGCGTCGCGAAAACGCCTGCCCGTGGCGATTGTCACCAGCACGCCTTTTTCTTCGGCGCGGCGGATGGCTTCGATATTGGCGTCGGGGATTTTGCCCTTTGAATCGAGCAGAGTTCCGTCGAGGTCGAGCGCGAGAAGTTTTATCATCTAGAGCAATTTGCTTTTCCTTTGTAATGCTTTTATTAGAATACGGAAAAGAATCGAGATTTGCCAAAAGAAAAGAGCGAGAATAAAGATAAGAAAGACCGTATCCGTGAATTCTATTGTCCGGACGAAGATGTCAATCAAAGTTTGATTTTGATACCCGAAGTGTTCGTCATATACATCTCGGAAAACGATAAAAGTCCGCACTACGATCATTGCTATCGGAAAAAACAGGGTAAGAATCGAAAGAGAAATTCTTTTGTAAAATATAAATACGCCTGAAAGCATCAGGCTCAACGCAATTAAAATTCTAAAACCCGCGAGAAACGGATGATAATAGCCACCTCCATCCACCGCGAAAGCCTGTCTGGGCGGAGCGAAATATTCACAAACCACTGACGACAGAGCGAGCGCGGCGATGAATAGAATCGTTCCGAAAACCGCGACGGGAATCACGAGAGTCGAAACGAATAAGCATTTACGTTCGAAATTTGAAATTTCCGGCTTTCCGAACATCCTCACGCCTCGCTTATTTGACGTCGAATTCTCAAAAAAGTTCCCCGAACTGCTTACTGATTGCTTTCCTGCTCGCGTTTTTTCTGTCTCTGCTGTTCCAGCCAAACCTGATACGCGGCTTTTCCGCGTTCAAACTCCGCCGCCGACGAATAAAAGTGATGCGAGCCGTCGTTTTTTTCGACGTTCAGGACGTAATAGATATAATCGGTCTGCGCCGGATTGAGCGCGGCGTTCAATGCGCTTTCCGAGACCGAGGAAATCGGCGCGGGCGGCAATCCGGCGTATTTGCGCGTGTTGTACGGCGAATCGACTTCGAGGTCGCTTTTGTTAATCGTGCCGTCCCAGCGGTTCTGCATTTTCGCTATGTAAACCGCCGTCTGGTCGATGCCGAGAGCGATGCCTTTGTTCAGGCGGTTGTAGATGACGGACGCGACAATCGCGCGCTCGGCGTCAAATTTCGATTCGGTTTCAATCAGGCTGGCAATCGTCACAATCTCGCGCGGCGTTCTGCCGAGAGAGCGCGCTTTTTCGTTCCATTCGGGCTTCCAGGTTTTTTTAAACTGCTCGACCATCGTCCTGATGGCTTGCTGCGGCGTCGAGCCTTTCGGCAGGCTGTAAGTGCTCGGATACATATAGCCTTCGAGGGTTTTCGCGTTCGGGTCGAAATCTTTGATGAGCGAGACGTCTTCCATCAGATACAAAACCGCTTTTTCGTCCATCGGCGGATTGACGGGAAATTTTTCGGCGATGCGTTTCGCAATGTCGAACCGCGTCCAGCCTTCGGGAATCGTCAGTTTTACGGTGCGCTCCTCGCCTTTTTCCAGTTCTTCCAAAACCTGCAAGGGCGTAATCGGCGATTCAAATTGATATTCGCCAGCCTTTAATTTGCCCGCGTCGCCAAACGAGCGCAGGTAAACCTGCGTCGAGAGCGGGCTGGCGAGAATGCCTTCGGCGGCGAGTTTTTCGATGATTTCGTTCGGCGTCGAGCCTTTCGGAATGACGATAAA
>DATHBC010000915.1:0-3049 GCA_035296345.1 Pyrinomonadaceae bacterium
ACTTCGACTCGGTACAGTTCGGCGCCAACGGCGACGTTCCGGTTCCGGGCGACTATGACGGCGACGGTAAAGACGACGTTGCCGTCTATCGCGGCGGCACGTGGTATCTGAACCGTTCGACCTCAGGCTTTACGGCTGCCGGTTTCGGTGTAGGTACTGACAGGGCTGTTCCCAAATCTTACATCCCGTAAGGTAAGGTGAATTAATTCAGACGCGATAAACCGTCGGGTTGAAGTTTAATTCTTCGGTTTATCCTTAAATCAGGCGAGGCTGGCTGTCGATTATCTCGACAGCCAGCCTCGCTCTTTTTCTTTCTTTGGAACTTTTTCGCAAAGCTGTTCGTAAGAACTGTTTGACAAGGCGAGATTTGGGCTTTGTTGCTTTACGAAACGGAAAGCATTTGGTTTTTCGGAGAAATCATACATTGGAAGCTGTAAAAGCATTGGCTGGCAGTCAGGGAGCTGACCTCGTGCGGCGTTGTCGCGCCGGCGACGGGGCGGCTTGGGAAGAAATTGTGGCGACGTTTTCGCGCCGCATTTTCAATCTTGCCTATCGTTTTACATCGAGTATCGAGGCAGCCGAGGATTTAACGCAAGAGGTCTTTGTCAGAATTTATCGCACGCTCGACCAATACGACGCCAAACACGGCGATTTATCGAACTGGCTGATGCGGCTGGCACGAAATTTGATTATTGACGATTATCGTCATCGCCAGCGCAATCCGCAGGATTCGATGGCGGACGACGTCGACGACCACGCTTTTCATTTGCGCTCGGTCGGCGGCTCGGTGCATAAAGAGATTGAGCGGCGCGAGCTGGCGCGGCAGGTGCAGGAAGGTATCGACAAGCTGCCGCCCGATTTGCGAACCTGCGTTATTTTGCGCGACATCGAAGAATTGAGTTATCAGGAAATCGTCGATTTATTGAAAATTCCCGAAGGCACGGTGAAATCGCGCATCAATCGCGGGCGCATAGAACTGGCGAAAATCCTGCGCCGGATGCGCATCGTAAGTATGTAAAAATACGAGTATGAGAAGAAAAATGCCGGGTTGAAAAGGAAAGTAAGTATAGGGGAAGCAAGTTTTAGATTGTTTTATGACTTATGAAAACGAAAAAATCATAAATTGCACGGAGTTTGAAAGCCTTCTGACCGATTATCTGGACGGCACGCTCGAAAGGGGAACGCACAGGGCGGTCGCCGCGCACGCGCTGCGCTGTCCCATCTGTCACGCGCTTTTAAACGAAGTCAAAACCGCGCTCGAAGTCTGTCACGAAATCGCCATTCCGAAAGCGCCTTTAACAAGGCTCGAAGCGCGGATTATTTCGATGACGATGCCGGAAACGGCGATGGCGTGCGATGAATTTGAAAAGCATCTGACCGATTATCTGGACGGATTTCTGCCGGCGACCGTTTTTCATCGCTGGGAGCGTCACGCCGTTTTGTGCGACCGCTGCACGGATTTACCGGGCGAAGTCGTCCGCTCCATCGCGGCTTGCTACACATACAAAACCGAAGAATTGCCCTTGCCCGCCGGTCTGCATGAAAGAATTTTGCAGGAAACGCTCGGCACGACCGAAGCCGAAACCGTCAAGGCTTCGTGGGTCGCGCAGGTTCGGGAATGGGCGCGCGCCCTGACCTCGCCGATTTCCCTGCCGCAGCTCGCGCCCGTCGCGATGATGCTGATTTTCGCCGTGATGGTTCTGACGCAGACGGTTTCCGCCGACGGAAGCCTGACCGGAATGTATCAAAAGAGTTTCGAGCTTGCCGGGCAGACGTATAAACAAGGGGCTGATATTGTTCTCGGCGGAAAAGCGACGGATGGTTTGCCATCCTCGCCGCCGCAGCCTAATAACCAGGAGCCGGTTCAGGGAGATTACGTTAATCAATAGGGAAGTAATTAATAATGAATTGTGCATATCACGCCCATAATACGGCAGTTGTCAATTGTAACGGTTGCGGAAAGCCGCTGTGTCCGGCGTGCGACCATCGCATCAAGGGCTTTCCGTTTTGCCAGGACTGCATCGTAACGGGCGTCGAGCTTCTCAGAAGCCGCAATCAATCTTCATACGTGCCGTACGTCAAACGACAGGTTTCGCCGATTGTGGCGACGATTCTGTCTCTGATTTGTCCGGGCTTGGGCGCGGCTTACAATGGTCAGACTTCAAAAGGCTTAATTCATTTCGCGGTTTTCGCAGGGCTTTTTCAATTAGCGATTATGAGCGGGCACGGAGCGCCGATTTTCGTTTTCGGCTTTCTCGGAATGTGGCTCTATGCGGCGGTTGACGCCTGGCGCACGGCGCAGCTTATTCGTTCCGGGCTGACGCCGGACGGCGCGGAAGATTGGATTGTCCAGCGATTTAAAGGCAATCCGAAGGCTTTCGGGATTGTTTTGACGGCGCTCGGCGCGATGTTTTTTTTGCAGATGTTTCTGCCGATGCGGGCGTTTATGCGCGCGATTATGCCGGTCGTGTTGATTATGCTCGGCATATATCTGCTGCGCGAGTATGTTTTTAAGCCGAAAGTCAAAGAAAACGACTGGACGGATTTTTCGACGCGCGCGGACGCGCCGAGCCTTGCCGCCGTCGGCGAAACGAATTTTCGCACGGGCGATTACGGCTCTTCGGCGCAGCAGCAGGACGAATTTGAAACGCAGGTCAGAAGCTGGAAATCCAGATAACTTTATGGCGAACCGCGGGCGGCGGGCGCGCATCTGATTGCTTATACCCGACCGCTTCGACTAAAATGAAAAACAGGTGGCGTTAGTTGTTTTTAACAATAGAGCCGTCTGCGTTGTTAAGTAAGAGAAAATAACCCGATAATTCTGACGGACTGAAAGGATTTATAAGATTATGGCGAACTGGTTAAGCGCGACAGCGAAATTTGGCGGCGGTTTTGCCGCTTTGGTTTTAGGCGGCGGTTTGGTTTACGCGGCGGCGACCGGCGGCTGGGGCAGCCTTCTGGTTCTGCTCGCTCTGGTTATTGCGCTGGTCAAACAGATAATCGCCTTTATCGGCTTTCTGACCTTTGCCATCAAAGCCGCCATCGTGCT